>JBAVYG010000595.1:0-9986 GCA_049698675.1 Terriglobia bacterium | reverse complement strand
TTCGCGGTACCCAGAAACTATGCCGAGTGATTGGCGGGCCGCCTGCCCTCGTTGACCAGCAATTTCGGCCTCAGAGCAACTGGTCTCTCTGATCACTCGGCAATAGTCCGGGACTCGGAATAGTGCCGCCTATTCCGCATGCGGAATAGTCGCCATTGCTTTGCCACTCACCTGCTCGAAGCGGGTGCCGACCTGCGCACCATTCAGATGCTCCTCGGTCACCACGATCTGGAAGAGACCACGATTTACCTGCACCTTTCCAGCCGCCATCTGAGTGCCACCGCCAGTCCCCTGGACGCGTTGGCGCTGGCGCCCACGGGGGAGAAAGACGAGCCGCCCAGAGACGCCTAAATGAGTCGGCCACCGCTGGAAGTGGCCGATCTCATCCGGGTGGCGGGACAGAGATTTATCGAAGCGAGTCGTCGCTGGATCAGCGGCCAACATCTCAAAGTGTTGGCGGCCATCGAGCGCTGCCGCACCGCCGCCCTGGGCGGGCATCGTGATCGCTGTGCCCGCTGCGGGTATCGTGCCCACTCCTTCAACTCGTGCCGTAATCGACACTGCCCCAAGTGTCAGGCCCACGCTCGCGACCAGTGGCTAGGGGCGCGCCGCCGCGAACTTTTGCCTACTCCCTACGTCCATGTGGTCTTCACCCTTCCTCGCCGGCTCGCCCCGCTGGCCTTGCAGAACAAGAAGGTCATCTACGGTCTATTGTTCCAGACCTGCGCTGAAACGCTGCTCGAAGTGGCGCGTGATCCCCGCCACCTGGGCGCCGAAATCGGTTTCTTCGGCGTGCTCCATAGTTGGAATCAGAAATTAGAGCATCATCCCCATATCCATTGTGTGGTCCCGGCCGGCGGCCTCTCCCCCGATCACCAGCGCTGGATCCACCCCCGCTATTGCTTCTTCCTCCCCAGAAAGGTTCTGGCTATTGTTTTCCGCGGCAAGTTTGTCGACGCTCTCAAACAGGCCTTCGCCGACGGCCAACTCGGCTTCTACGGGGACTTAAAGCTTCTGGCGGAAGCGAAGGCTTTCGCTGCTTTCCTCCGCCCCCTCTTCCGGCAGGACTGGGTGGTCTATTGCAAGCCGCCCTTCGGGGGCCCCGAATATGTTCTCCGTTATCTCGGCCGCTACACCCACCGCGTGGCCATCTCCAATCACCGCTTAGTCGCCCTGGAAGGCAGCCAAGTCACCTTTCGCTGGAGAGACTCCGCGCATGGCAACCAGCAGCGCCTGATGACTCTGGCGGTCGAGGAATTCTTGCGCCGCTTCCTGCTTCACGTGCTTCCCCCGGGCTTCGTCCGCATCCGTCATTTCGGCTTTCTGGCCCACCGACGGCGCGCCGCGCTCTTGCCCCTTTGCTTCCAGTTCCTGGGACGACCGGCCGATTTGCCAGTCGCACCAGAACCACAACCCGGAGAGGAAGAAGGCGGCTCGACCCCACCGCCTTCCACTCCCACCTGGTCCTGCCCCCAGTGCGGCGGCCCGATGATTATCTTGGAGCGACTGACGGCGGCGGAGATGTGCTTACGCTCCCCACCCCTCTCCTCCGCGAGGTTCTCATGAAGTACCGCTCCCTGACGCGAAAAGACCGCGCGTGCCCACCACGCACACGCCTTGGTGTGCTTAGCCACCAACCCACAAACCCTCCGTCCTCAGCTCAACCGCGCACACCGCACCCGATCCAGCCCGGGTTCACTCTCCATCCGTGCTTCCTGGCCGTCACCAACTCATTCCGCCGGCTCACCCATTTAACCTACGGCCCGAGCTACGCCATTCAAAGCCCATAATTCCCGCGTCCGCGGCAAACACGTGCGGCTTCCTTCAAGTCGCTGTATCGAAAGCGCGCCTGGCAGAGGCTCTGCTATTCCGCAACTTTGTGCAGTCGGCGCGCTTCCGATACAGCACTAAGACTTCGGGACCGGAATAGCTTCCGAGTGCCCCGTCACTCAGAGCAACGCGGAAGTGTTGCGCTTGTACGAAGCTCAATGAGCGAATTGGCGATTTTACGTCAACCGAGGAAGCGGTTCTGTTGTCCAGATTTCAGAGGCCCGACCTGGGCACCTTGCAGCGGTCTGAGGTTTGCCAAATTGATTCGGGGTAGTTGGTTTGCTAAAGTCGTCGTCATGTCCGAGCGTTCCATGGAGCAGATACGCGAATTGCTCGACTCCCTTTATCGCGTGGATTCGGGACGAATCCTGGCAACTCTGATCCGCTTGCTGGGTGATTTTGATCTTGCCGAGGAGGCGCTGCACGAGGCCTTTGCGGCTGCGCTGAGCCTGTGGCTGAGGGGTGGAGTACCCGGTAACCCGCGACCATGGTTGATTTCAACAGCCCGATTCAAAGCCATTGATACCCTGCGTCGACGGGCACGATGGGATGCGTCTCAAGACGAGCTCGTCCGACATCTCGAAGCGCAGGGGAGTCCGGCGGAAAGTTCCCATGAATAGGACAGCGTTGAGGATGATCGGCTGCGCCTGATTTTTACCTGCTGTCATCCATCTCTACCGCCGGAAGCGCAGGTTGCGCTTATCCGTGAGTGTTCTACGCCTTCATCGTAGCCTGCTTCAACATGATTGCTCTTTATCCAGCCGCGTGCTTCGGACACCAGCAAATCGCCAAGAAATACTATAAAGATGCGGGAAAGACCCTAACGCCAACCTACAAATCAGCTTTTGACACCACTGCGAAATACTTGCAAATCATCTTTGGCGCTGCTACCGTCGTTGTGTTGTGCCTAGTGGTTCGAGCGGAGAGACAAGGGATGAACGAGCCGCTGCAAAAGCCAGCAGGAACAAATGACGACCTCGGAAGGACACGACCTTTTAATCCGCCGAAACAGACACCGACTCAGGCACCAGCCAAACCACAGCAAGCTCCGGCGCAGGCTCCCGTAAAACGGGATTAGGCTGTTTGGGCGTTTTGCGGCTGAAAATTCATGCTCATCCTCAAAAAGCTGCCACAGGGAAGCATCTATCCACAGCTTACGCAGGCTCCAATCAGCACCTATGCTGATTTTTTGAACTTTTTCCGTGGTGGTCACACTATTGATGACAACCTCGGTGCTCGTACCATTCAAAACACGGTGCAGTACTCAATGTTCAGTACGGCTATCGCTAGTGGCCATCTCACGAAGTTGAAAAATATGGCGATACCCGATGAATTTCTAGCGGATATTTTTCTGACGGACACCGGATCGGAACTGACCCAGACAGTCTTGGATCGGACATTCTGCGAAATAGCGGTCGCTGAAGCGAGAAAAAGCGTTGCGGAAGATGATGGCGAACAACATCCGTTTGTTGGTGCGGTAGTCGTGAAAGACGGCAGCGTTCTGGCGACGGGATACCGAGGCGAAACGGGAGATGGAAGGCACGCTGAGTTCTGCGCTCTTAAGAAAATCAGCGATGATGTGGACAACGTCGATTTGAGCGGCTGCACTGTGTACACGACGCTGGAGCCGTGTTCCAAAAGGACCACACCGAAAAAAACAGCTTGCGCTACTCGCCTGATCAATGCCAAAGTCGCACGAGTTGTTTACGGTATGGCAGATAAAGACGAGTCGGTGTACGGACATGTCTCACTTGTGGAGGCAGATATCGACGTTGGTTTTTTTCCGAGAGACCTGATTCAAGGGCTTGTCGCTCTGAATAAAAGATGGTCTGATACACGCAGAAAACCTGAAGTTGCACCACCGCCAAACGACACCAGTCCCCTAGCCAATGTCGCGTACTACAAGCCGGGAACTCCGATGACGGACAACATCCGTCTGTTTGTTCGACCACCAAAAGACGCTCGTGGTTTCTTCACCATAGAGGACGCCGTTAGAACTGTTTTGGCTTGGGGTCGAACGCTGCAAGATATCGCTGTTAAGTGGCATCAAATTGACGACCAGAAAGTCATCGTCGAAGGACTGCAACGTCAAAGTTCAGGCAGCAGCCATCGGCTTTTGACCCTGCTCTAGTCATTGATCGCACCGCCACTTTCTATTTCTTCGTGCAGATAATGCAGATATGTACCGCACGCTCGGCAGGACAGCCGAGGCTCGGTCCTCTTATGAGAAAGCTCTGGCGCTGACCCAACAGGAACCAGAGCGGCAATTCCTGCAAGAGCGGATTCGGCAGTTGAAATAAATGAATGTCCGGCGGCGATCGCTAGCGAAAAGCGGGGTACGTCCAGTCTGTCCCCACATTAGTTTTTCGCAGCGCTGGCGCTAGCGCGGCGGAGCGATACACCGAAGGCGAGCGTTTATGACCACGCGCGAATGCGCGCTTCCTCAATTGGTTGGCGGATCCGGAGGTTTTGCAGCCAGACGTGCTGCCTTCTTCCTGCGCTTCTCCTCCATCACTTCATGGTATGACGGCATTCCGAGATAAAGCTGTTGCGTGAACTCGCAAAGCTCTTGCATGTCATCCCGCATGTAGACGTGTCGCGCGTATTCAGCTTTATCGCCGTACATCGAGTAGAACTCGGCCATTTTGAACTCGGAGAACAGTTCCCGCGCCGTCAAAATCAACACAGGGTTCATCTGCTTTCCAACATCCATTCTTCTTCTGCCCTGCTTCGCCAGCTTGGTTAGCCCTTTGATTTCCTGTTTGTCCAATGCTTCATTGAAACTGCAAAAACACAAGACTGCGCCAGGGAACAAACTTGCCGCTTCCTCGGCTCTGGCAAAATCTCGGGCCTCAAACCGATTGAAAGACTTGCATTCGCCGATGATCAAATGCGGCGAGGACGTATGGCTAAACCGGCTTGGCTTAGCCAGCATCCCAAAATCGGCTTCAAACTCTTTGCCGGCGGGATTCCGCATAGTAAAGCTCGGCACCCAATTCGAATCCCGAGCCACCTTCTCGGTTAGGAAATTCAATGCCGCACCTACGCAATATGCTCCGCCAGCGAAGCCTCCTGTTGTAAAGGGGCCTATCACCCTGTAAGCCCATTGATTCCTCTGGGGCGGAGAACCTGACGGGAAGCTGAACTTTTTCAGGCAATGCGGGCATGACATTCGCGGTTTTAAGCTCTCAAGGCCGAACCAACTCGTGTGCTGGCATTCGCCACAACGCAGAGCCATCCCTAATTTGAGGACATGCGACCGAATCAGAGCATCCAGATGTCTGCTGCCCTTTGAAGACCTATTCGCATTTGCCCTTTCGAGGATCTCCACAATTTGTGGAAGCGGAGCGAAACTCTTATGCAGTTTCTTCTTTTTGGCGCCGTCACCCTCTTCGCCCTCAAGCTCCACCTCCAAGTCCTCATGCGCTAGGCGGTCGAGAAATTTCAGAAGCTCCGGTCCACGCGCTACCAATCCCATCGCCCTGATGCTGCCAAGGGCATGGATGATCTGCTCGCATGTACGACCGGCTGGAGACAGCTCCAATTTGTAGCCGAGCGATTCAGCCATCGAAGAGAAAATGTTTATTGGGCTTGGGACTCGAAGAAAACTGGTGAAGCAATGCTCACCCGCCAATAACACGATCCCTTCGCGCGAAATCCACGTTTTCGCTTCTCCGAAGTCCCGAGTGAGTGCCGCAGCAACATCGCTTTTCCACGGAACGATCGGCGTTCCCCCGGAAAACGACTTGAGAACATTCGCGCAAGCTGCCGTCAACGAACAAAATGGATCTTCCTTCGCAAAATCATGGGGCTGCGTTCTTATGTCCAGCCCATCTCCCAATACATGGGCATCGACCGATTTTTCCGAATGCTCAACCGTCTGTGGCTCAGCATGGTCCGCGCTCCGTCCCCATTCCTCCCAAATACGTGGAAAGCGATGATCGAGGGAGGCGTGTGTGTTCGGAACCCAGGTCAACTTCCTCATGAATTCTTGTAATCTCTCGACAGACTGAGAGCGGGCGCACAGCATGGTTGCATGGTGATAGGCGTTCGACGGGGGAGGGTAAGGCCGATAGACCTTCTTGATGAACTCATTACAGTAGTCAATCAGGTCGGGTGCGAGGCTCACTGGCAACGGCTCAATGTGCCATCCGAGCGCTCTCAGATTCCAGAACTCAATCAGATCCCACGGCGATGTCTCATCCATATAAAACAGCTTCGAATCGATCTCCCAGCTATTTCTGAAGGAATCCAGTTCATGATGGGTCGCCTGAAGCGGGTAGTAATATTTCTGACTAAACAGCGTGGGAAAATCGACTGCTTTGATTGCCGTCCTTTTTCCATCCAACACTTTCAGGAAAATGTTCGAGACATCGGCAAGTGGTCCTGACTCGGGCAGGAATCCGAATGTGGAGGCAAACAGCAGGTTAAATCTCTTCTCCTTGGGCGCGGGAATTATCACATCCGGGGGATGGCGCTGGACGAAACGGAACGCAGTGCGGTACAAGTCGTCGCATATGCTGCGAAGGTCCATTCCAATCTTGCAGCGTCTTCGCTCGTCGCGCGCGCTCAGATCATCAATCGCCAGTATTCGCTTCTCAGGGAACGTGATTCCGTAAGAAGACGCGGCGCCCGGCTTTAGCTCGACAAGATAATCAGGCTGAAACGCTTCTACCAGGCCCTTGAGCATTGCCTGTGCCGGGATTGTCTTGAAATATTTCTCTCGGTACCGAGCGGGAACCTGCTTAAAAAGCGGAATGACGAAGTTGAAAATGCCGCCCCAGAGAGCGGAGTTGGTTTCAAAGATTCTTTGCAGGCCAGCCTTGTCCTTCGGCTCAACCACAAACGCAAAGCGCAGGGGGCGCACCCTGACGGTTGCACTATCCATAGAGTTCCTTGAGAAACCGCACCTTATCTTAACCTGACGACCTTTTCCGGTCGAATTCAATTACTTGTGCAACGCTCTCAATTAGCACGATACTGCCGCCGGGTGCCCCACTTCCCGCTTCCTTTGCGAGAAGTGGGATCGCTGCCAACGCAAGCCACCTGCCTTCTCAAGTCGATTCATCTGTCCTTGAATACCAGCGTGAACTGCATCCGCCCGTTCAAGTGTTTCTTCGTGGCGTCGAGATCAGCGAGTGGATATGTAAAGGTATGTTCACCGCTTTTGAGTACTGCAACCTCTTCGTCACAATCCACGATAGTTCCTCTCGAAGTGCTATCGCTCTTTTTGTTGTGCCAGTGTACCTCTTCATTCTTGTGTTCGAGGATACGGTCACGCAGTGCTTTTATTACGGGGTTCAGAATCTCTTTGTTCTTTTCGCTGAATTCTTTCCATTCTTGGATCAGATCACGGGCAGCCGCTCTCAACGAAGGCGGAAAGAATGCTACTTCAATCGTAGGTGAGTGAACGAGTTTTCTAATCCCGTTTCCGCGATGGTCAGGATCGAGAGCACCGATCACAACACGAGCCACTTTGACTGAGATGAGCCGATCCACACACGAAACTTTTGGCTCGTTGCGGTTGAGGCAGGGCTCCAGTGTCGTATAGATGGTCGCACCTTCGAGATCACCACCGCTCAAAGAAGTGGTGAGACGAAATTCTGCGTGTTGACCATTTTTCTTGCCTTTGCTCTCCTCAACCGCAGTCCGACATGCGCTTCCTAGCAGTTGACCGTGCTTTACGGCGACCGCGCCAACCTTCGGACGGGGTTTTTCATCCTCTGGCACGCTTTGCTTGGCGGCTTCGATAGCCATCTTCGCAAAGCGAGAATCCAGTTCAGCTTGAACGTCTGCGACTGCAGTGACATTTTGAAATTGCGCACGACTGCCATTAACGTAACCCTGCACTTGCGCTGTCTGAGCGTGTACAAACCGAACAGTGAGATGCAGAAATTCTTGGACCACACTCCCTCGCGGATCGTCAGTGATGATTGAGAACTTGTTACCGGGTGGAAAACCATCCGGTCGTACATCGCCATAAAAGTTCACGAAGCCGGACAGGTGTCCGTCATCCGTGACTTCCAAATCCAAAACCACTGGAAACGATTGGCTGTAAAGGTTGTGTATTGTGCCCTGTTGATGAAGCGTCACGCTCTGCATCCTCCGATACGATTCCGCACAATTGCGCCGAATCATAAGGATAATACTGTTGCTCTCAGTTCAACCAGAGCAATCCGCATAGTGGCAGATGTCAGGACGCTTCTTGCCGTAGTCGATCCTGATGTCGCTCCACCAGAGTTGACGCTCTGGCGCGACGGTCGCGGCGGGAAGGTCTTTATGGAAAACTGGGGACGTCTGTCCCCAGTCTCTTCATGGCGGCTGGGAGAGTTGCAACAAAAAATTGGCTCTGCTGTCTATTTTTTCTGTGCGCGACGACTATAGGATGAACGATCAAGCGCGCAAGGCTGTGCTGCTGGCACCCAGGAGGAGAAGAACAATGAAATACATCTGTTTGGGATACATCGAGCCAGGAAAAATCGAAGGGATGACCGAGGACGAGCGACACGCAATGCTCGACGAATGCTTTGAGTACAACGACCATCTGCGCGCCAACGGACATCTTGTTGCCGAAGTACCGCTTCAGCCTCCGGAGACCGCGCTGACCCTGTACTGGAAAAACGGCAAAGTCGCGACCACCGACGGCCCCTATGCGGAAACCACGGAACAGGTCGGCGGCATTCAGATCCTTGAGGCGCGCGACCTCAATCACGCCATTCAGCTTATCTCACAGCTTCCAGGCTTCAAGTATGGACTTGGACCGATTGAGATACGGCCGGTTGCGGATTTGAGCGAAATCATAAAGGAGAGCGAGCGGCGACGGGGAAAGGGCACGGGACGATGAGTATTCTGGAAGGTACCGAATGAAGGTTGACGATCACGATCAGCCTCGCCTTGCTTTTCACCTTCAGCCCGCCAGGGTTTGCGGCTTCTGGGCCCGTCTCGGGCACAGACATTAGCGCGGCGCTGGCGCAGGGGAAGCCGCCGAGTCCGCGCAATAACAATAAGACGGAAGCGAATGTGAAGCAGGACAAAACTATCCGCTCACAAAAAGAGCGCCAAGTTCGTGGCCCTGAATATGACCGCTTGGAAGTATTAATCGGAAAATGGATCAACGTCGGCAAAACCGAACCGATGGGCGATGAGCCGCCGCTCGATATCGCGACGAGCAACATCTACGAATGGCTGCCGGGCAAGTATTGGATTCTGCACACAGCATACGGCCGGCTCGGCAACATGGACGTCGGCGGTGTTGAGATCATCGGCTATGACCGCGAAGCTGGCAAATACGTATCGTACTTCTATGACAGCCGCGGCAATTCATCCGAACATGAAATCCTTGTCGACGGTAACACCATGACCTGGAAGGGTAAAGTCACCGGCTGTGCCGCCGTGTTTTCCGAAAAAGGTAAAGTCCAGACCGCTCACCACGTCCGGCTGGATGACAATGGCCGGTGGGTACCTTCGATGGAAGTCGTGCTAACGAAAGTAAACTAACGTGTCGTTACGCGCCTCGCGAAGTCAAACGCCCGAGATACGGGGTTCTGGGAAGTCGGCAAGGCAACGTCCCGCTGTCCCTCGGATGTGTAAACACCACTTTTGTCGCAATGGCCCCGCTGCGAAGGCGGCACGTTTATCGTCCAATTTCATCGATGACGAGCCGATGGCAGCACTGTCCATGCAGTGGCCTCCAACGCGGGTTTCGAGGTTCTCCGAATCTGGACGTACAGAACGAAACACGCACCCCTTCCATATCGAAGGAGTTAAAGCCGTCTCGCGTAAGCAGGAAGTTCGAATCCCGGAGAGGATAAGGGTGGCCGCTCAAATGTGGGCGCCGAAGAGGGAACCCTAGAAAGGAACATCCACTTCTCTGCTTTCGCCACCCGTCTCCTCGAACGGGTTGTCGCCCTCATCGACCGGGTCCGCAGCCTTCGAGGGTTCAGCCGGCTTTGCCCCGTTCCCGTTCTTGGCGGAACCGAGGAAACGTAGTGTGCTGACAACTACTTCTGTTACGTTGCGCTTCTGACCTTCGCGATCCTCGTAAACGCGCAACTGGAGCCTTCCCTCAACATAGAGAAACTTGCCTTTGCTCACATGCTCGCCAACGATCTCGGCCCAGCGCCGCCAGGCGACACAGTGAATCCAGAGTGTGTTGG
>JBAVYG010000594.1:0-3619 GCA_049698675.1 Terriglobia bacterium | reverse complement strand
GTCCTGCTGAGCCATCCACCAGCGTCCACGTGGCGATCCGGCGCCCTTTCACTCGCAACTCCACTGGAGCGCCTTCGGGGCTGAATGGATCTGAACCTACAGGCTTCTCGATCAGTTCCACTGACTGCCCCGGGTTAGCCCGATCAATTATCAGGCCATAGTTCCAAGGCGTGGAGGGTAGGACTGCCCAGTCTGCCGCGGGCGACTTGGCCGGGCGTGACATGCCCGTGGTGATCTTCTCCCATTTCTCGCCGATCTTCAGCGAAAAGACCAGCGGCCCCCGCGAAACTACCACTGAGTTGTTGTAGCCCCTGGAGACTCTAACCCGTAGCGGGAATGTCACCACTACAACGTCACCCTTCTTCCAGGAACGATCGAGGGTGTAGAACCTATCGGGGCGTACGCCATCAACGGGCTCTCCGTTAACTGCAATGACTGCCCCTTCCGCCCAATTGGGAATGCGCAGACGGAGAGGGAAGGCGGTGGGGCTGGAGGGATTTATTGTGAGGCGAACGATGCCGCGGAAAGGATAATCCGTTTCTTCCCTGATCTCCACAGGAACACCCTTACCGGCGACGGTCTTGACCTCGTTTGGTCCATAGGCGACGGCTGCGAGCCCTTGATCCGGCGTGGCCATCCAGAGACTAGCGACAAATTTCGGCCAACCCTGGTGCATGTTCGCAGTGCAGCAGCCGAAGTTTGGCTCAAGGCCGTAGATGTTCGACTCGGGACCGTCGGTATTCCAGTCTCGCTTCTCCAGATTGCACATCACTTGGTTGGGCTGTTGAAGGTATTGATGGGACCACATGTCGGGGGAGAACGTCCCCGGCAGGGCGTTGAACGAAATCTTCTCCAAGAGGTCCGCAAGGGAAGGGTCTCCGAAGATAGCTACCATTTGTTCGAGTGAGAACTGCGTTTCCACCACCGAGCAGAGCTCGACGCCCTCTGACGGGTTTCGTCCGGCCAGGTGTTCGTCGCAACTGAACATCCCGTTAGCCAGACCATGGTACTCGTAAATCTCCTTTAACTGACGATAAGTGGCTTGCTTGTCGGAGTCGTCGCCGGAAACCTCCCACCACACCGCCGGGGTCTTGAGCGCCATTGCGTTGTTGACACCGTGAGCGCTCAAGGACAGTTCTGATTCCACACCGGATTTCAACCCGAGTTCGCCGGCACTGGTTTTCGAGGTAAAGCGGAAGTTGGCGAACTCCGCCTCCCAGTTGTAACCCTGCTGGTCGAGGAGGTGCCCGAGATCGAGCAGGCTCTCATCTCCGGTACGGTTATAAAGCCACAGGACGCTTACAACTTCGTCGGCCCAGCGGAACTTGGCCCACTCGTGCAAAGGCCGCTCTGCCAAGTTCGCGGCTTGGTAGTGGAAATAGCGCTCCATCAACGGGATCACCCGCGGGTCGCCGGTGGCTTCCTGGTACTGGGTGAGGGCTTTGAGCATCACCATGTTCGGCCACCAGTCGGTATTCCGCGGGGGACCAATGCCGCCATCCGGACGCTGGTGCGCTAGCGTCCAGTTCATCCACTTCTCAGCCTTGGCGATGAGTCTCGGGTCATCGAGCAGGTAAGCGAGGGGAACCAGCCCGTCCAGGAAATAAGGGCCGCGCTCCCAGCTCTCCCCGGTACCGCCAAGCCAGCCGCTGTTTGGCCCTACATCTCGCCAGAACTCGTCTAAGTGGCCGCTGAGGCCGGCAGCCTGAATCTCGAGCTGGCGGCGGAGCCAACCCTCTGGCTTGACGGAAGTAAGAGGCAGGGGATTAAAGGCGATGGGACGCAACGGCTTACGGTTCTCCACCGGCGGTGCGACAGTTGTTCTCTGGGCCGATCCCCCGGACCCACCCTGCACGGCTGCATTACCCAAGGAAGCAAGTGCAAGGGTGATACCGAAAACGCATGGAAAGTTGCGAAACGCTCGCATTGAAGCACTCCTTAAGGCAAGGCTATCTCACGAAGATCCCAGCATGTCGGCGGGCAGGCACTCCCAGCAGCGCCGCAAGAGTGTCTTGTATCATTTCATTTTGTGAACATCGACAGGGCCAAATTGCGTTACCAATACCCCACCTGGGGTGCAATCAAGCCTATCCCCATAGTGGACGGCCCTGAATTATAGGGACCGTCCACCCGGGATTCCTGCCGACCTTAAACCCGTTCGCCTATTTGCAGCACATCTGACGGCAAACGGGCTGATTCACTCAGAAACTCAGCTTGATTCCGAACTCGATCCACCGTGGATTGTATTGAGAAGTGGATCTGCCGAAGGTTCCATCGGGGAGGTTGCTGTCCACCCCATTCAGATTGGGGCGATTGAAAACGTTGTAGAACTCAAACCTCAACTGTAAGGCCACGCGCTCCCCAATCTTATCGTTCTTGAGCAAGGCAAAGTCGGTTTCGGCGAAGCCTGGTCCCCTGAAGCCGTTGGCGACCTCGTTCCCCTCGGTCCCCATGGTCGGGACTGGAAAGTCTGCGGCTGTGAAAAGACCATTGAGATAAGCCGACCTGCTCGTGGCGGTCTTGTAGCCGGTCGAAGGGGCGTTTGGATAGTCGTAGTCGAAACCATCGGCGTTATAGTCCCCGCTGCCAGGCTGCATACCAATTACTGCCGTCCCAGTGCTATTGAAAATCGGCTCGAACGGAGCATTGGTGGCAACAGAATACGGGAGACCGCTTTGGAGGATGGTTGTGCTCGAAACTTCCCACCCATTACTGAGGTGACGCAGGGCCAGATTGGGGTTCTTCAAGCCGGGAACCGTATAGCTTTCGGTAAATGCCAACCGATTCGGTGCGTCCCAGGCCGATGGACTGTAGTACTGGCCGACGTTGGTTGTCGGGTAGATCAGCGAGTCGTCGTGAGAACTGGAGCGGGTGTAGGAAGCGCTAATGAAGCCCCGCGAGAACCTTCCCTCTAAACTGACGATCAGCGCGTTGTACGTACTTTTGGAGCCATTTTCGCTGTAAGTGATCGATCCAAAGCTATGATTCAATCGTGTCAGAACATCGTCGTTTTGAATCAGGTCGCCAGCGAAACGGTTAATATCAGTGCCATACGTGGTAGCACTCACCTGCCCGCCTCCGGTAACCAAATCGACCGAGTGTGACCCCGAGTAGCCGACGCGTGCCACAAGGTGCCGTTGCAGTTCACGCTCCAATGTGACCGTGTAGTTGTAAGTGCTGGGAGAGGACAAGTTCGCGTCGATTCCACCAACGCTGGGCTGCTCACCGACCAAGCCACCGTGATCATTGAGGCCGGTGCTGACGAATGGCGGATACGGGAATCCGTACGGGTACGTATTGCTCGTCCCTTCTCCAAACACCGGGGCAGTATTCGTACCTCTAATGAAGGTTGGGAGCACCCAGCCCGGAGGGTTGCCTTTAAGACCGTTCTCATCATTACCGAGATCTATCCAGTCATGATAGATCCCGAATCCTCCGCGGACCACCCACGTACCCTTTCCGGTCGTGTCCCAGGCGAATCCGGCCCGAGGACTGAATGCCATCGCGGCATGGTTAAATACATGGGCCTTCTCAACCATGAACCCGTTGGCAATTTGGTCACTCGGTGTGATTCCCGGTGTCAAAGCTCTTTAGAAATGTCCCCTTTCTTACCTCATTA
>JBAVYG010000593.1:0-3573 GCA_049698675.1 Terriglobia bacterium | reverse complement strand
AAGCAGGGGGAGAAACCAGAAATACCAACTTCCCCCGTCGTTCCAACAGATTATCGCTTTAAAGAAGAGAAGTTTTTGACAGAACCCCCGCGAACCCAAGGAGGTTGGGGAATGAGACGTTTCGGATTTCAGCGCACCGTCATTCTCTGCGCGTTGACTTGCGCGCTGCGTTTGTCGGCGACAATTGCATCTCTGGCTGCGCCCCCGCAAGCGCCCAAGCTCACCTTGAAAGACGCTGAGGCGCTGGCGTTGCGCAACCATCCCTTGTTGCAGGCTGCCACCTTCGAGGCGGAAGCGGCCAACCAAGTCTCCCGCGAACAGAAATCGGCCTATTACCCCACCGCCATAGGAAGTCTCACGGGGGCAGGGGCGATGTCCAACAGCCGCATCGCCGCAGGCTTCCTGAACAACCCGATCATCTACAACCGTTATTCGAACGGTTTGGAAATCAACCAGCTCATTACGGACTTCGGCCGCACGTCCAACCTGGTGGCCTCGGCGCGGTTGGGAGCAAAGGCCGCTTCTGAGAGCGCGCAGCAAACCGCACAGGACGTGCTGCTCGCCGTCAATCGCGCCTACTTCGGCGTCCTGCGCGGTCAAGCCGTACTCAAGGTTGCTGAGGAAACGGTGAAAGCGCGCCAGATTCTCGCCGATCAGATCACCACACTCGAGAAGAACAAGCTGAGGTCTCTCTTGGATGTAAGCTTCGCCGAGGTGGACTTGGCGCAGGCGCAGTTGCTGCTCGTGCAAGCGCAAAACAACGAGAAGGCGTCTTACGCGGAGTTGGCCACCGCCCTTGGACTCGCCAATCCTCAACCGTTCGACCTCGCCGAGGAGCCGTTGCCCCCCGCGCCATCCGCTGACCCCACCGGCTTGATCGTGCAGGCCCTTCAGGATCGCCCGGATCTCTCCAGCGCACGCTTCGGCCACGAGGCGGCGTTGCGTTATGCCCGCGCCGAGCGCGATTTGTGGATGCCCACCATCAGCGCGACGGGCGAGGCGGGGCTCACCCCGGCTTACCAGGTTCCGCTCAGCGACCGCTACGCCGCGGCGGGCATCAATGTGAATATTCCGGTCTTTAACGGGTTCCTCTTTTCCGCCCGCCACCAGGAAGCGAACCTCCGCGCCAAAGCAGCGGACCAAAGCATGCGCGACCTTGCCGACCGCATCTCGCGCGACGTGCGAACCGCCTGGCTCGACGCCGGTACGGCCTATCAGCGTCTCGCCGTCACCGCCCAGTTGCTGAAGGAGGCCACCTTGGCGCTCGACCTCGCGCAGGGCCGTTACAAACTTGGGCTCAGCTCGATCGTCGAACTCTCCCAAGCACAACTGAATCTGACCCAGGCCCAAATCGCCGACAGCAGCGCCAAGTACGATTTCCAGATTCAGTCCGCCGTTCTCAGCTATCAGATCGGGCAATTACACTAGTGTAGTGTCCACGAAATGCCTGGACAACACCTCGGTTGTAGCGCCGGCATCCTGCCGGCAAATGCCGCCAAGATGGCGGCGCTACGTCGTCCACCCAATTGCTGGACACTACACTTGTAGCTTATGCCTTAACGAATTTCAAAGCCGCAGAGTTCAAGCAATAACGGAGATGGGTTGGAGGCGGGCCGTCGTCAAACACGTGCCCCAGATGAGCATCGCACTTCTTGCACTGGACCTTGTCTCGGACCATACCGAGCGTCAAATCACCCTCGGTGCGGATGTTTTGCGGCGCAATCGGGGCCCAGAAGCTCGGCCATCCCGTCCCCGATTCGAATTTCGTACTCGAACTGAAAAGCGCGTTGTCACAGCAAACGCACCGGTAAATTCCCTTTTCGTGATTGTTCCAATACTTGCCTGTGAAAGCGGGCTCCGTTCCCTTCTGTCGAGTGGCCTCAAATTGCTCGGGAGTTAGCACCTGCTTCCATTCTTCGTCTGTCTTCACGACCTTTTCAACCATAACCTTCCCTTCCCTCTTGCCGGAGGCGCTGAATTCCACCAGGGTTACCAAGCGGGGTTTGCTTTTGCTCCGGGAAGTCCCCGCCCCGGGAGGGGCCGCGCTTGCGACCCTTCGCAGAGCCAACGCGCTCCCCATCGCAAAAGCAGTCGTGAGGAATCTCCTACGGCTCAAGTCTTTGTCTCTTAAAACATGTCGAATGTGCTTTGTTTCAGGTTGCACGCTCCACCCCTCATTTGTCACTTTGTTTGCCCTTTGCCTGACACTACAAGAGATGGAAACAAAGGGTATTTGGTTACAGGAAGTCTGACTATTCGGCGGGCACGGAATAGGGGCGTGGGAAAGGCGCCATCGTTTCAGGCGGCTTCGATTGACCGAGATGGCAGCGAGCTCGCGCCGTTGACAGGATACACCAAGCTTCGATCCGGCTCCCAAGAGAGGTAAACTTTGGCCCCTGGGGAAGTCCGCTCGAGGGGAAGGGCATTCGCCGCCATGGCCCCGCGCACGACCAGCCGCTCGCCGCTCGCAATCTGAACCGTCCAGCGGCGGCTGCCACCTTCGAAGATGGCCTCAACAACTTCGCCTGGCACGATATTAACGGCCTCGCTGCCGGGTCGCGGGCGGCCCAGCGTCAGTCGCATGGCCTCAGAACGCACACCCAGCATGCCGGCGAGGCCTGGGCCCAATTCCAGCGAATTCCTCGACCAGAGGATCAATCCGGTCGCTGTTTCGAAGCGCGTACCCTGAGTGGAATGACTGAGGCACCGCACTTTGAAGAAATTCTCTACCCCCATGAATTCCGCTACAAAGGGCGTCAGAGGCGCTCTGTAGGTCTCCTCCACCGCCCCCACCTGCTCGAGGCGCCCGCGGTTGATGACGGCAATTCGGTCCGACATCACGAGCGCCTCTTGCTGGTCGTGGGTGACGAAAATAAAGGTGATCCCCAGGCGCTCGCGCAGGCGCTTCAGTTCCACTTGCATCTGCTGGCGGAGCTTCTGGTCGAGCGCGCCCAACGGCTCGTCCAGCAGCAGCACGGCAGGCTCGAGAACGAGAGCCCGCGCCAGTGCCACGCGTTGCCTCTCGCCTCCGCTCAGTTGATGTGGATAGCGGTCCTCTTTTCCGGGCAGCTCCACCATTTCCAGGATGGCACGAACTCGCTTCCGGATTTCCGCCGAGGACAATTTCTTCTGCTCGAGGCCGAAGGCCACATTGCGGAAGACCTTCAAGTGAGGGAAGAGCGCGTAGTGCTGGAAGACCGTGTTCACATTGCGGCGGTAAGGTGGCAGAGGAGAGGCGTCCCGCCCGTTGATTAGAATTTGCCCGCCTTGCGGCTGCTCGAATCCCGCCACCAGTCGCAGGATAGTCGTCTTCCCGCTTCCGCTGGGACCAAGCAGCGTGAGGAATTCTCCCCGCCGTACCTCCAGCGAGAAATCCTCAAGCGCCGTATGTTCCCCGTAGCGCTTGCTGACGCTCCGAAGTTCGACAATGCACTGCGGCAACGCTTCCAATTCTTGAGCTGACTCCACCGCCTCGTGGGTTGGTCAATTCATCCTACTCGCGACTTGAAAAAATGACAAGAGTGATTTTGGAGTGCGGCAGCTTGCTGCCGCTTTCCTTCGCCGGAAGCTTGC
>JBAVYG010000592.1:0-8905 GCA_049698675.1 Terriglobia bacterium | reverse complement strand
CCTACAAGATGTACGCCGCACCCACGCTAACTTCCGAACTCGGGTTGAATTGGGACACTACCGTTCGTTGGGTAATCCAGGGATTTACCTCCACGCCTCCGTCCCGAGTCCTTCGATCACCTCTCCGGCAGGCCGACGATACGTTCACGTGCCTTTAGCGATCCACCGATCGCCACACGCACTGTCATGGAAGGGCGTTTCCCGTTTCCAGTCCGCCTTCGCAACTCATCTCGCCTCCCCCCCGCATTCGGTGATCGGGTCCACTTCTCCGCATAGGCCGTTATACGACCAAGTGGATTGTTTGTGCAACGCAGAGCTGCGCTCTGCGCCAGCCGGCGCTCTGGCGAAGCACGGAACTCAGGTAGACGAGGCGCGTGGGTCGCTGGATCAGCGCGGTCAGGATGTACGGTGCGAGGCTGTTGACGGCGAAAACATGAGGCAGGCCATCTTCGGTCGCGATGCGCCGGGGCTCCTGATAGCCGATGGCCGCATTGTGAATGACCCCGTCGAAGGAGCGGAGCCGATTGACCTGCTCGGCCACGCCGCGAGTCTGGGCGATGCCGGCGAGATCACCGATGACCATGGTCTCCGCACCCGGCACGGAGGCGAGCGGTTCCTCGCCCCGCCGCTCATTGCGAGCGTGCAGAACTATCCTGTGTCCCTGCTCGATGAGGAGTTGAGCGGCCATTCGGCCGAGCCCATCGGAAGAACCTCTAATGAACACCCGCGCCATGCTTTCTCGCACCTCTCAGTAACGATGCAGCGAAGGCTCTTCACGATGCGGGCGCCCGTAGCGGCGGGGGAATTTGTCCCGATCAGATCGGGACCCCGCCATTTTCGAGTTCGTAGAGGCGGCTTTACGCCGCCATGTGGCGAGATAAACTCGCCGCTACATTTCGGAGTGCCGAGGTGAACTCGCGGCTCCGGTGATACAATCGCGCCATGCCACCCTCATACTTTGTTCGCAAGCGGAATCGCTTACCCCGGTCATGCTACCTGGGCCGCCAGTGGTATTTCATCACGGCGTGTACAGGATTGGGCCACGCGCACTTTTCCAGTGGCCAATTGGTGAGATTATTGCTGGACCTCTTACGAGCGCAGTGCTCTTCCTGCTCCTTCAATGTCTACGCCTATTGCTTCATGCCTAACCATGTACACCTCGAACTCGTTGGCCTTTCCGATAACTCGGATGCGATCTTACTCCTTCACGATTTCAAGGGAAACGCGACATCACAAGCCCGCACCCTGGGCATTCGAAACCTCTGGGAGAAGGGTTTCTACGACCACATCTTGAGAGACGATGACGACCACAACGCGGTGGCTTGGTACATCTTCAACAATCCGGTTAGAAAAGGGCTCGTAAAGGACCCGCGTGATTGGCCGTATTCAGGCTCGTGGATGTTTGATTGGAAGAAAGCTGTGGCGCCCGTTGAACAGTACAACCCGCCCTGGAAGTAGCGGCGGGCTTACCCCGCCATTCTCCAGGCGGGTTTGCCCCGCGACGTGGCGAGGTAAACTCGCCGCTACTTGATTACGTCGGCCACCCCTTTTACGTTTTCGATAAGACCCACGCTTCACCCCCATGCTTAAATGCCAGCACGATAACATACCCCCGCGCTACCTGCTTGGGAAGATGGACGAGCGCCCATACCTTGCATCTTTTACGGCTTGGCCCATTGCATTAGAAAAAGCTTGCATTTAGGGCGCAGTCCTGCTATCATTAGTCTATGGGTCATGTGGGGGAGTCCCACGTGGTTAATGATCCTGCCGCGTTTGGCGGCATCTTAAATAGGGGGTATACCTCCAGTGAAGCCAGAAGACCTTTCGCTTGCGAAAGAGAGGATTGCCGGGTCTTTTAAGGACCTCTCGATCGCATCAAACAAACTCAATTCCGCAGCAGACGAGCTCACCGCTACCGTTTCAAACCTTGAGAAGCTCCTGAAAAACTTAAACCTTCGCGTTTCAGCGTGGCATCAGATTTCTCGTTCTATGGACGAGGATGGAACTGAACGTACCCGCGACATCGGTTATGCCAATGTCGAAGGCAAATGGGGTATCGCCATCCGCAAGACCTCCGGGAATGCCAACTTTGGCGAGTTCGACGAAGAAGTTTGGCGCTTTGCTGATGCCCCACGCTGGATGTGCGCTGACGCCGTTAGCAAGCTGCCGGATCTCATCCAGGCATTGCTTAAGCGCACGGTTGAAACCACCGAGAACATCAAGGCAAAGACCGAAGTGGCCAAGGAAATTGTAGCCGCGACCGCTACCGTTGCCGCCGAAATTGTGGCCACGACGAGGAGGGCCAAGTGATTTCCATTCTCGTCGTGGGCATTTTGTTTTTCGGTTTACTTTTTTTTGCGGTCAAGCGCAGCATGAACATAAAAGCATCTTGTAAGCTTCCCTTCGTTAATATCTCGCTTGAAGCGCAACAACCGTCTAAAGAGGCCTCCCAAGTATCGCCGAACGCCGGTAAGGGGTGAGCAAGCGCAGAGTTTCGCGGATGGCGCAGACATTGGGTTTGATGTCTGCGTCCCAAGCTTGGCGTCGCGACCTCTCGCGCCCAGTGTTCACGGCGACTGACCCAACTCCAAGTGGAGAAGTCCTCCAGGTAATCTCGTATCGTCAGCTTGACTTTTGGCCAGTGCGAGGCCGCGCCAAGAAATCCCGTGGCGACCCAAAAAGGTCTTGACTTATTACAAGCTTGTTATATACTGAGCTCGCCATGAGAACGCGGGATTTGAAAGCTGAGCGGCGGAGGCACGGCTGGGGCCAAGTGGAAGCGGCCGAGCGCCTGGGTGTGTCCCAACCTTATCTGGCCATGCTGGAGAACGGAAAGCGTCAGCTCACGCCCGCTTTGGCGCGTAAGGTGGTTGCGGCCTATGGACTTCCGCCGACGGAGCTGCCCGTACCGTCGGCATTCACGCAAAAGGTTGACGGGCAACGGCTGGTGGAGGATCTCGCCAAACTCGACTACCCGGGATTTGCTTATGTTCGCACGCATGTGAGAAGTAAAAATCCCGGAGAGGTTCTGCTTACCGCTCTGGCGCAAGAGAATCTGGAGGGGAGGGCGGCGGAAGCGCTGCCTTGGCTGCTCCTGCGATATTGGCACATGGACCTGACCTGGCTGGTGGTGGAAGCGAAGAAGTTTGACCTCCAAAATCGTCTGGGATTTGTGGTCAACCTTGCCCGCCAGCTTTCCGAACGAGGCGTGGAAGCGGAGCGCACACAGGCTCTCGCGAGTTTGGAATCCTTGCTGGAGTCCAGCCGGCTGGCGCGTGAAGATTATTTCTACCGGGCTCCCCGCACCGACCGGGAGCGGCAGTGGCTCTCCGAGAACCGGCCGGATGCCGCGCGGCACTGGAATTTGTTGTCAGACCTGCGCCCCGAGCACTTGCAATATGTGGCCTAAAAACGAGGCAAAACTCCCTTTACCTTGGGACCGGTTTCTCGAAGAACTTGACGGACTTCTCCGTGAGCAAGTTCACGTGCATTGCATCGGTGGATTCGTGGTCAGCCTTTCTTACGGACTACCGCGACCAACGGCGGATGTTGACTATTTTGCTGTATTACCCTACGGCTGTGTGGATGACCTTCAGGCATTGGCGGGGCCGGACTCGATGCTTGCGAAGAAGCACAAGCTTCATTTGCATCATTTTCCGGCCATTTCCCTGCCGGAGGACTACGAAACGCGGCTCTCGGAGATGTACCCCGGTCGGTTCAAGAACCTGCATTTCTACGCCCCCGACCCATACGACTTGATTTTGTCCAAGCTGGAGAGAAACAGCCAGAAGGATCGTGATGACGTCGCTTTTCTGGCAGAAAGCCTCCATCTCAGTCCTGAGGTGCTGCGCGAACGCTACAAAAAGGAATTACGTCCGTACCTCGCAAATGAAGGCCGGCATGACCTTACCATCGAGCTCTGGCTCGACGTTTGCTTCGAGGAGCATCCGCCTAAACCTTAATTCGCGACGGAGCTCGTAGTAAACGACCGGCTTTCCCGGAGACAAACACAGGGTGCTGCCACTTGACGGTTAGTCGGCAAACCGGAGATGTGCCCGTGCCGTCACATCTGGAGGTCGTCCTTGGATCGCGGGTGACTCGGAACCTATGGTGAGGGCACACTTCGCCGGATCAATAACGAGTTTTCCCCCGGCGTTTACTGATTGCCGATCGGGCCAGGATTGAAAACTGCAGGGATTCTTCGTCCTCCAATAAGAATGGCGGACTCAGAATGACAAGCCGATCAAGGTTGGACGATTTTGCCCAGCACGACGGCTCGGTGCGCGCCGGTGACGCTGGGGAGGTTTCCTGGCAAGCCGTGCAGGGTGCGGTCCGCGAGGATAGCGAAGGCGATGGCTTCTTTGGCGTCCACCGGCAGGCCGTAACGGTCGGAGAGTTCAACCGTCAGATGCGGCAGCAATTCGACCAAGCGCTTCACGAGCAACCGATTGTGCGCGCCGCCGCCCGAGACAATCAGGCGGTCAATCTTCTCCCCAGGAAAAACAAAGCGAGCCAGCGCGCCGGCGATGGTCCGTGCGGTCAGCTCGAGGGCGGTTCGAAGCAAGTCTTGGAAGCGGGCGCGGCCCCACCCCTTGCTCCCCTCCCCAACTGGGGAGGGGAATGAGGGGTGGGGAGGAAAATAGCGCTCCACGAAAGCGTGGCCAAACTGTTCCCGCCCCGCACTCTTGGGCGGAGGTTGCAGGAAGAAGGGGTGGCACAGCGCATCGGCGAGCAGCGGTTCATTCACTTTTCCCAGCGCCGCCACACGCCCGCCGGCGTCGTAACACTCCCGTTCCCTGGTGAAATGCCGGACCAGAGCATCGGTTACCATGTTTCCAGGCCCCGTATCGAAGCCCACAATGTCAAGAGGACTCGCATCCGCCGGGATCACCGTAACATTGGCGATGCCGCCGAGGTTTAAGGTCACGGTTCCTTTCTGCCCATCCCGGAGCAACAGATAGTCCACCATGGGTACGAGCGGCGCCCCTTGCCCCCCAGCCGCCATGTCGGCCGTGCGGAAATCTGCCACCACCGGCACGCCGGTTCGTTCTGCGATCACCGCGGGTTCGGATATTTGGAGGGTGTTCGGGCCCACCGCTGCTCTGTGGCCCGGGATCAGCTCGGGCCTTCCCTGGTGATAGATGGTCTGGCCATGTGAACCGATGACGGAAACACGCCGGGGCGAAACGTGTGCTAGGCGGCATACACGCAGGGCAGCGTTGGCGAAGAGTTCGCCGAGCAGAAAGTTAAGTTGGCTGACTTCCCCCGCTGTGGTCGGGTCTCCCGTGGCAACGCGCATGACCCACTGCCTGACCTTGGGAGGGTAGGGAAGTGTGACGAACGCCCGCAAGCGCACCCGAGGTTGTTCCGCAGGGCCGGCCAAGCGCACGAGGGCCGCATCAACTCCATCCACTGATGTGCCGGACATAAGTCCCACGGCCAGGCGCGGGTTACCTTTGGACTTTTTACGCATGGGTTAGCTCACCTGGAGCCAAGTTCAAAGCCGTTGGGCTGCCTATCGTCGAGGGTAGGGCAAGCCCTACCCCTACAGGTTGTAGGGGGACGGCTTGCCGTCCCCTTTTCCGCAGCCTGTGAAGTTGCTCGAGAAGGCTGTGAATTCTCTGACGACCCGATCCAGCGATCTTCTCGACAGCCGTCCACGGGGCGGCTTCAGACTTTTCTTCGCGAGCTGAATGCGCTTCAGCGCTTGCTCGAGTCGAGGGCCCGGAAGTTTCCCCGACTCGAAAGCTTCTCTCAATGCCTGGTGCACAACTTCAGCGGCTTCGGCCTTTTCCAAAAGCAGCACGTCGCACCCCGCGCGCAGGGCATGAACCGCCGCTTCGCCCAACTGAAGAGTCCCACGAATAGCTTCCGATTCGAGTCCGCAGGCGATTGCGACACCGTTGTAGCCCAGCTTGACGCGGAGTAATCCCTCCACAACCCTGGGGGAAAGCCCGGCGGATTGCAGCAAATCAAAGTCGAAGGCTTTGTAGGCGGCAGGGCTCACCAAAACGAGGGGGAGCCGGAGCAAGAGCGCCCGGTAGGGGACCAGATCCTCGCGCCATAACTCGGCCATGGACTTGGACACCACGGGCGGCTCCGTTGGGCTCGAGTATTGCGCCGTTCCGAGACCGGGGAAATGTCTTCCACACGCGAGCAGGTTGTGGCGCTCGAGCCCGCGCAGGAACGCTGCCCCACACTTCGCCACCTGTGGGGGATCAGGGCTGAAGGCGCACGTCTCTGAAGTCTTTCCCGAGGACCGCGACGCGAGGTCAAGCCCCGGGGCCAGATCGGTGTTGAAGCCCAGAAGCTGCAAGGCGGCGCCCACAAGCTCGCCCAGTCGAGTCACGGCTGCGAGCCCCCTCCCAGCAGCAACTCGAGGCGAGGGCAGAGGAGGCAGGAACGCCCTAAGCGGATCCATGGCGCCGCCTTCTTCCTCGATGGCCAGGAAGGGAACGGCGGGCGCCGCGCGCGCCAGCTTGAGAAGAAATTCGTGTATGGATTCCGCCCCACTGGTCAACGGCGCACCCAGGAGAATGCCGCCCGGGAGCAAACGATGAAGGAAGAGCTCGAGAGAAGAACTCCAGCGCCACTCATTCAGTTTCAGGATCAGCAGTTGGCCGAGGTTATTTTCCGGCAAGTGACCCCTCACCCGGCCCGCGACGGCTGGTGAAAGCGCCGTCGCGGTCCACCCTCTCCCCTGGGGAGAGGGCAAGCCGCCTTTGCGATGCACTGCATTTCTGATATCACGGGTAGTGTTCTTCGCCTATCCTCGTTCTCCGGAAACTTCACTCAACCGTGTCATTCCGATCCCGCAGCCGCGGGAGAGGAATCTTGCTCTGAATTCTTTCTTCCGCGTTCCGCCAGAAGCGGGGCGAGATTCCTCGCTGCGCTGAAAATGACTCCCCTCCTCAGCGGAGGAGGGGGCAGGGGGTGGTGGGTGCCAGCGTCACGGTGCCAGTCAACCACCCCTAACCCCTCCTTAATAAGGAGGGGAATCATTTTCATGCACGGTGGTGAGCCGAAAGATCATGGAATCTGCGCTCGGAATGACACCCTTACGTCCCAATGTTGTCATCATGACTGGATTTGCTTTTTCAGTTCCGCCAACAAGTTCAAGGCTTCAATGGGCTTCAGGTTATCGAGGTCGGCGCTTTCGATGGCTTTCACCACCTCCGCATTCAAGGGAGTAAAAATCGTAAGTTGGACAGGTCCGGTTTCCGGCGCGTCCGGCTTGGCCGCCAGGCGCTCGCTCAGGTTGTGCTCGGTCTGCTCGTGGCGGGAAAGGATTTCCCGCGCGCGCGCAATGACTTTGTTGGGCAAGCCGGCCAGACGGGCAACTTCGATGCCGTAGCTCTTGTCGGCGCTTCCCTGTTCCACTTTTCGTAAGAAGACAATGTTGGATCCGGATTCACGCACCGAGACGTGGTAATTGCGCACCCCGGGAAGAAGTTCGGCGAGTTCGGTGAGCTCGTGGTAGTGTGTGGCGAAGAGGGTCTTGGGCCGCGTGCGGGCCTGCAGGTACTCGACGACAGCCCAGGCAATGGCGAGGCCGTCAAAGGTGGCCGTGCCCCGCCCTACCTCGTCAAGCAAAACGAGGCTACGCGGGGTGGCGGTGTTCAGAATGCTCGCCGCCTCGGTCATCTCCACCATAAACGTCGAGCGCCCCCGCGCCAGGTTATCCGAGGCGCCGATGCGGGTGAAGATACGGTCAAAAATGGGAAGCTGGGCGCGCTCCGCAGGCACGAAGCTCCCCATCTGGGCCATCAAGGCGATCAGTGCGGCTTGGCGCAGGTAGGTTGACTTGCCCCCCATGTTCGGCCCCGTGACGATCAGGATCAGGTCGCTACTGCCGTTCATGTAGAGATCGTTGGGAACGAACTTGCCGGACTGGCCTTCTTCGCTGAGGCGCTCGATCACCGGGTGGCGTCCGCGCTGGATGACGAGTTCGCCGTTGTCGGAAAACTCCGGCCTGCGGTATTGGCGCTCGGCGGCGAGGTGCGCGAAGCACGCCAGAACATCCAACTCCGCCAGCACCGCCGCCGTCTGGCGGATGCGGCGCGCTTCGGCCGCCACTTGGCGCCGGATGGCTACAAAAAGGTCTCGCTCGAGGGTTTGGCTTCTTTCCTCGGCATCCAGGATTTTCGCTTCCAATTCTTTCAACTCCGGGGTTGTGAATCGTTCGGCATTCACCAACGTCTGCTTGCGTTCGTAATCCGCAGGAGCGAGATGGAGATTGGGTTTCGAGATTTCGATGTAATAGCCGAAAATGCTGTTAAACCGGACCTTCAGTGAGGCAATGCCGGTGCGCTCGCGCTCGCGAGATTCGATCAGGGCCACCAGCCGTTTACTGTTCTGGCTCAGGCCGCGGAGCTCGTCGAGTTCGGCGCTGTAGCCCGGCCGGATCAACCCGCCCTCGCTCAGGAGTACAGGCGGCTCGGGATGAATCGCCTTCTCGATCAACTCTCGCACATCCCCCAGCTCGTCCAAATGTTCCCCAAGGTCCTTGAGGCGAGCCGCCTGAAAATGGTTGAGGTAAGTGTGGAGGAGCGGGAGCGCTTGGAACGACTGCTTCAATGCCAGCAGGTCGCGGGCATGAGCGGTTTCGAGCGTCACCTTGCTCAGCAGACGCTCGAGGTCCTGCACGCCGCCCATCGCCCGGCGAAGTTCTTCCCGCTCGATGGTGGATTTCAGGAACTCCTCGACCACCTCCAGCCGCGCCTCGAGCTCGAGGCGGTCAAGAGATGGGCGGAGCATCCAGGCCTTCAACTTGCGCGCGCCCAGCGAGGTCACACACTCGTCCAGTATTCCCAATAGAGTGGCAGCGCGTGATTCCCCGAAGGCGGGTTCGAGCAGCTCCAGGTTGCGCAGCGTGGCGGGATCGAGGATGAGAGAGTCCTGTTGC
>JBAVYG010000591.1:0-2309 GCA_049698675.1 Terriglobia bacterium | reverse complement strand
ATCCGCCGGCATGTTCTCAGCCTTGGCGGCCACGATGGCCGTACGCAGGCGAGGATTGGCATCCGGGTCTCCACCACCTATCCTCGCGGCGATGGTGATTTCCTTGATGATCTTCGTAAAGGCCTTTCCACGCTTCGCGTCTAAGGCCCCTTTTCTGTGTTTAATTGTTGCCCATTTAGAATGCCCCGACATAACATGACTTTCCTTTCGGTTCAATCAGTGCACGACCCCATAGAGAGTGATTCTATGGGGGTTCTCTTAACAAGGCACAGCAGCACAAACATCCTATCACAATGACGAATGGGAATCTATCGCTATCGGGGCCAGGCATTGGTGTCATTTGCGAGACCTAGTCATTCCCCAGCGACCTGCCCGAGGGACCGACGGCAGGTGAATGGCTGCCTTCTGGAACATGTGATTCGGGATGAAAAGAGGGACAAGAAACTAAATCCCCTGCCTTTGGACGTAAAGCCGTGGGACGGATGAACCTTGGAATTTCTCTGCAACTTATGGGACGTTGGGCGCATCGGATAATAGCAGGGTGAAGTGTTGGCGGCCAACGTATCGCAGAGCAGCGCAGTTGGCCTGTCGATGAAGGTGCTGCTTCTCACCAAGTCAAGATAAGAAGGCACGATGAGGTGAGTTCTTTCCGAAGATGAGACGCCAAGGGCTAAAATTGCTGCGTGAGTCGATGGTCTGGGCAACCGTGTTGGTCCAGGTTCATCTCTTCTTTGTCGGGGAACTTCACCATCACATCCTTGCTGATCCCCTTTCCGGAATCCAAGGGCAGGCGAGCGAAGGCGTCGGGTCAGCGAAAGCAACCCCAGATAATAACCCTTTGTGCGCAGCTTGCCAGATTGCCCGCCAGGGGTCTGTACACCCCGCGCCGCAGAGCCTTGGCGTCCTTTACTTATCCGAGGAGCGAAGTAACCCCTCCTCACCGGCGCTTTACTTCTCCTCTATCTTTCAGGTACCTCCTTCCGGACGAGACCCACCTCGCTCCTAAGCGACCTCACAGCTTTCTGCCGCTTTAAGCGGCCAGAATTCTTTCGCTTAGGAGAGACTTATGCACTCGTTACTTCACAGTCGCAGTCAGTTTCGCACTTCTCATACATAGCGGACCGGTTAACTTGAGACGGCTAGGCAAACCTCGGCAAAGATACTGGGTGCATGCACTCGTTGGCTGCCTTGCGCTCGCGGGTGAAGTTCACCTTTTCTCAGTAGAAGTTCTTCACCACCACGAGACTTCTGCAAGTACTTGGAGTGATGCGCGCGAGGGGGCTACGCACCTGCATCCCAGCCAGGATATCAGCCCGTTCTGCCCGCTCTGCCAGATCGTTCGCAGCAGCTCGGTTCGCCCCGCGACCCGAACCCTCCTCTGGAAGCCGCATCGCGAAACGCCCTGCTCCCTGACGACTTTCGAAGCGAGGTATTCTCTTAACCTCGCTCCGACGCTTGTCGCCCGCTCCCCTCCTCTCTCCTGAAAGTTTTGCCCATCTTGCTTCACCTCAAAAAATCTCAGGAGAAAAAGGAGAGTTCTATGCATTCGATCAAGTTCAGACGGCCCTCGCAAAGGCTGGATTCTGGCAGTGGGTCCCGACGGGTGTCTTACCTCAACGGCCGGGCGGGAAGGATCGCCGCCATCTTGTTTCTGCTGACGCTCGGAGTCGCACGCTTTGCGAGCGCACAGGGAAGTAATTCGACGTCAATTTCAGGCACAGTCCTGGACCCCTCGGGCGCCGTGGTGAAGGGGGCAACGGTGAAGATTGTGAACCCGGTTTCTCGGTACGAGCGCTCGACCGTCACCGACGACTCGGGCCATTTCGAATTTACGAATGTTCCATTCAATCCCTATCACCTGTCAGTCGCGGCTCCCGGATTCCAGGATATTGACCAAGATGTGGAGGTCAGGACGTCGGTGCCCATCGACCTGAAGTTCAATCTCGAGATCGCAGCCGGCGTTACCACTGTAACCGTGCAGGGGGAGGCGGCGGACCTCATCGAGGAAACGCCCACCAACCACACCGATGTCGACCGCACTTTGTTTGAGAAACTCCCTCTGGAAAGCGCGTCCTCGTCGGTCAGTTCACTCATTACGCTTGCCACACCTGGAATCGCTGCGGATTCGAACGGTCTCTTCCATGGAATGGGCGATCACGCGGAGAACTCATTTTCTGTCGACGGCCAGCCCATCACGGACCAGCAAAGCAAGGTCTTTTCCAATCAGATTTCCCTTGACTCGCTACAGTCGTTGGAAGTACTCCCTGGCGCACCGCCGGCAGAGTTTGGCGGCAAGACCAGTGTGGTGA
>JBAVYG010000590.1:0-6630 GCA_049698675.1 Terriglobia bacterium | reverse complement strand
CGATCAGACCAATCGTTACATCAAGCGATGTCGACGGGCGCCACCCGGTGTACTTCTCAATTTTCTCGATCGAAGGAACCCTGCGCAACATGTCCTCGAATCCCTCCTCGTAGGCCTGGTCGTACGGGATGTGGCAGATTTCCGAGCTGCTCTTGAGCTTTTCCTTGATCAGCAAAGCCAGATCATCGATTGAGATTTCCTCAGAGCTGCCGATGTTGAAGACCTGACCGACCGCCTCCGGGGTTTCAACCAATTTAAGCAAGGCCGCAACGACATCTCCGACGTGACAAAAACACCGCGTCTGTTTTCCGGTGCCAAATACCGTAATGGGTTTGCCGTCCATGGCTTGATGAACAAAATTAGGGACGACCATCCCGTAGCGGCCTGTCTGCCGTGGGCCAATGGTGTTGAAGAAGCGTCCGATGATGACTGGAAGCCCTTTCTCCTTGCAATATGCAAGAGCCAAGAATTCGTCAAGAGCCTTCGATGCAGCATAACTCCACCGGCCCTTGTTCGTCGACCCCAAGACTAGGTCCCCATCTTCACGGAAGGGGATACTCCCGCTCTTTCCATAGACCTCGGAAGTTGAGGCAATGAAAACAGGCTTCTTCTTCTTTTGAGCAGCTTGAAGCACCAGCTCCGTTCCCTTTACGTTGGTCTCAATCGTGCGAACCGGGCTCTCAACAATCAAACGTACTCCGACGGCTGCGGCAAGGTGGATTACCAGATCACTCTCATCAACGAGTTCGGCAAGCAAAACTCTGTTCATGACGGAATCGATCCAGTAGTGCAGCCTGGGCTCGGCTTTGATGTGGCGGAGGTTCTCCATACTACCTGTCGAGAGGTCATCTACGATGAGAACCTCATCGCCCTTAGCCAGTATCGCTTCGGCTAGATGGGAACCAATAAACCCTGCCCCACCCGTTATCAACACACGCATACTCATTCCTCCTTCAACACGATTTCCCTCAAGACGGCGTTAAGCTCTGCTCAGGGTAGTGTAAGTATTTTGGATACTCAAGGCGCCTCAGGCAAGAGGCGAATGCCCGCAACGCACTATGTTAAGTGCTGACCTGCGGTCATCTCTTGCGGAACACCGCCTCAATCGCCGCACCGTGTCCTGTTACTGCTGCCAGCCAGCGGAAGGGTGAAAGAAAGCCCAGGCGAAAGGCTTTGCGAAATACTTTCCAAGCTATGCTTGGTGTGGCACCGCCGGCCGCCAGAGGGCTTCGCGAGATCCCGGCTTTCATCAGCAGATCGTCAAAGACGTAGCGATCTGGGACTACATACTCGGACCGCTCGTTGAGCGAATCAATCAGCGCGAGATAGCGATCGACGCCGCTCCGAGTTGCCCTGAGGTCAAGGTCTATCTTAAGGAGCAACTTACCCCTGTCCCTGAGAATCCGCAATCCTCCCTGATGAAGTTCTGGAGCTCCGGAATCCGTTCCGAAACGCTGGTGCAATAAACGAGATCGCACTCTTGGTCATTAAGCGGGAAGGGATGGACCTTCCTGGCTGGCCCCACTCGCACGCCCCAGTGCCTGGGTGGTGTCGAACTAGGTGCAACTCAGTAAGCTGCCGATGAAGGCGACGGCACTGGATAGACCGCGTTCACAATTATTCCTGAAAGATAGTAAAGAGGTGTACGCCGATAGAGCTGTCCGAGAGTCGTTCGTGTATTCAGGAGGCGCCGAGGAGAACTAGCCTCTACGAAACAGAACTACTGCTGGATATAAGATGCGATCTCGCAATTTCACCCAAAGATCTGACCGACGAGAGTAAGAAGAGCCTTAACACTCGATGGGAGGCGCCTTGGCCGGGGTTCACTCTGTGGCTGGAGTCAGAACTTCAAGTAGGGAACAAGAGGGCGCGCGCTCCTCCTCTTCCTAAGCATGGCACCAGCCACTCCCGGAGCGATTCTCGCCATCACCCACTTGGCCGCGACCTTGAGAGTCAGCCGGTGGTGGGCGGCTGTAGATGTCTCCTGACGCGCTTTTTCGTAGTCCGACCGACATAGGTAAACGCTAGCCCATTCGTTATGAACCGCAGCCAAGCGGCTATGAACCGTTCTAGCCACTCCACCCGTCACACCGTCATAAGTCAGCCATCGTTCGTACATATACTGCCGCACCTGTAGCCTGGTGCAGTCGTCAGCCAGCAACTCGATCTGCCCGAGTTTGCGATCCACAGTCCGGTCAAAATATGCCAGGGGTTTATTCACATAACAGAACGCTGTCCTAAGGCTCAAACGGAAGAGATAGTCTGTATCTTGGCTTACTCGAAGTTGCGGGTCAAATGGTCCTGTAGCCAGAACGACGCGTCGATCAGCGACAAGGGTCGGCATAAAGATGCCGTGGTTTCCACTAAGAACCAACGCCGTGGGATCTAGGATTAGGCCCTCGTCTTGCGCATAGTGCTTCAGATCGCGCTCGAACGCCGTCATGCTTAAGTGCGGGTTGTTGAGGTAGCGGGCGTCCGTGAAGCAAGCGCCAGATTCGCTCCCATATCGCCGGATCGCTCGCGCCTGCAATTCAAGCTTGTTTGGGGCCCAATAATCATCCGAGTCAAGAAAGGCCACCCAGTCAGCGCTCGCCACGGCCAGCCCTCGATTCAGGGCCACACTCTTGCCGTTGTTCGTCTGCCATTCATACCGAATGCGGCTGCCGACCTGCGCACTATACGAACGGACCACCTCCGCCGTTCCATCGGTGGACCCGTCGTCTATAACTATAAGTTCGTATTCCGAATGGCTTTGCTGAAGGACGCTATCTATCGCCCGCTTCAGAAGCAGCTCACGATTATAAGTGGGAATTAGAACCGAGAAGGAGGGCGTCATTGGCATAAAGTGTGAACCGCATTGAAGTTCAAAACCCTGTAAAACAAGAGCCTAATTTCTTGTTTTTTTGGCAAGCGTTTTCGTGCACTTCGTAGGGCCGAACGGCGTTCGGCCAGGGCCAGCGCCGCTGGCCCCTACACGTTTGGTTGCGGCTCCGCCGCGCTGCGCTCTTCACGTAGCTATTATTCGGAAGTTATGGGAAAAGGCCCCGAATCTGCACCCCTGTCGCAAGCCGAGGGGGCCGGCTCGAGCGTTTCTTCTCCCCGGCCCAGGGCAACCGGAACCAAGGGAGCTTTACTTTCATTAGTTCCCCTGCCAGCAAGAGCCCGGCGCAGTATAGTGACGAATCCATTTCGCAGTTTGACGTCCACCGCCACCAACACTCCCAATCCGGCCATCCCACCCACAATTGTGTCGCCCGCCAGAACTATCCACGGTCTTAAGCCTGCCAGGAGCCCGCTCGCAGAAAGCCCCATGACCGCAGCCACGATGGCGCCGGCCGCTGCAAGCCCCGAGCTAATTGAAGCAAAAAACTCCCGCAAGGAAATGTTCCCGAAGTATATGATAACAAATAAGATAACTGGTACCGTAATCAAGACGGTCGATGCCAATCGCGCCAAAGCGATAGCCACGAGTTGAGATTGGACCGACCAGTGCTTAACCAGGACTGCCACGGTCACAAGGGACGCGGTGCTTACCGCCGTTTGAACCCAGACCAAAATGGCAACATAATGGGGCTTGGACATAGCTTGGAGGAGAGGACCTGTAAATTGCGCCATCCCATATATGGCTCCCAATACACACAACAGTTTCAGGACATCGACAGCGGGATTCCACCTCTCGCCCATGACGGCCATCAGGGGCGCGCTCGTTGCGGCGAGCCCTGCCAGCGCGGGGAAGGTAAGAATGGAGCTCATCCAAAGGCAAGTGTGGAGGCTTTGACGAAGTTCCATCGGGCTATGTTGGTGCCTCGAGAACTCAGACAAGGAAACTGCCTGGATAGGAGTGCTTGCAGTCGCGAGAACAGTGTTCATTAGCTTTTCGCCTAGGCGATACAACCCGACCGCTAATGGCCCGAAAAACAGGCCGAGGAGGAGAGCATCACCCTGAGTGTTGGCGAACACTCCCAATTGGGCAGCAAAGGTCGAAGTGGAAAAGGCCAGCAAATCCTTGAGGTACTTCACGGGAAATCTCAGGCTTGGGCGCCAATGGCTCAATCCCCAAAGGAGAAGAAGCGCTGAGCCGCTAGTGGCAAGCTGCTGACCCACTAAGGACCACACTCCGAATCCAGCATAAGCCATTGCCAGGCCGATTCCCCCGCCGATCAAGGCGGCGGCATTCGAACGAATAGAAAGGGCTCGGAAGTCCAAATCCCGCCTGAGGAGAGCCTCTTGGACAATCGTCAGGCCTTGAATCGGAATATTCAGCGAAAGTACCGAAATTACGGCGGCAAGCCCCGGCTGATGATTCTTCGCGGCCCACCATCCGCTAAACACGAGACTGAGTGCTACTAGGGCAGCGCTGAGAAGCAGATTCATCCAGAACGCAGCGTCCAAATGCTCACGCTGAAGATCATGCTTTTGCACGAGAGCCGCCCCCAGCCCCTGCTCCACGAACATTTGGATGAACGCGACATAAATCAAGGCGACCGTGAGAGTCCCGAAGTCCTTGGGTCCCAGAATCGCCGCCAGAAGCACCGTGAAAAAGGCGGAAAACGCCCTCTGACCCCAGTTGGCCGTGTAAGACCATTTCACCGCGTTCAGGAATGATCGTTTCTTCGCCATCTACAAGTGCTTTCCCTTCTGAAATTCACTCACAACACAACAGGTCAGACCTGGCAATGATCCCCCTTTGAGTAGAATGCCACTCCCGTGGCCGGAAACGATAGATTGCTGCCACACCGGGAAACCACTCGAAAATGGCCGGAAAACAGCCCTTTCGCCAAGCAAATTCGCATAGAGTTTTAGGCCATGCGCAGTCTGAGGGACTCCATGTTGCTCACGCACCACTGCCGGGCCGCCTTTCGGAAATCAGTATGTTGCGTGCCAATCGTACCAGAATGAATCAAGCCCTCGTTCTCGAGAAAAAAATGGGTGCATTTCTCGCAAATAAGTGGACCTTGCTTTCTCGAACGTCATCCAACCGCCGGGAATATCATCGCCCCACGGGCCGCTGGAACCAGGAGAAAAAACGAATCCTAAGCCTGCAGCAATTCGCGCCGAATCTGTAAATTTCTCTGCGATTCCGGATAGGCCTTTGACCTGAAGCCGACCTCGAGCTGCGCTGGTGACAAGGCGCATGCAGAAACGTGCGGCAGTATTGGACCGCACCGGAGTCAACCCGTCCTGCTTTACTAGCTTGAATCGCTGATAACCAACATCCCGAAGCAACTCCAGCATCGCTATGGCCTCTTCGTGAGAGAGCACCGCAGAGTCTACGACAGTTTGCGACTCCACGGAGATATACCTAGGAAGCCTGGTCCCTCTGAGGGCATCGACACAAAGCCTTTCATTTCCCTCGATATCGATCTTTAGATAATGGGGTACGCCATTCTCTGCAAGAATTTGCGAGAACGGCACAGTAGACACGGGGACCGGTCTGTGTCCGATGCCCTGTCGCGATGCGAGGGTCCTCTCAAAGGAACTAAACTGGGGTATATCGGAAATCCAAAAAGTCGCCGTGCCCGGCGTTTCCGATATGCCGACATTCAACAGGGTCAGCCGCTTAGCCTGGATCTCTTTGGCGAATCGTAATCTTGCCCTTTCAACCATCAACGGATTCGCGTCAACCGCAACCACGTTGCAGCCGCGGAAAAGATAGTACGCCGTGTCTCCGCCATCGAAAAGGCCAACATCATAGATCAAATCAGAATGTGCTTCCATGGGTCCTCAAGAATAACAGGTCCTAAACCTAAGTGAATCGGTGAACTCTACTCAAATCCGTCCCCTCGCGTCTTCCGTACACACGCTTGCCTATAAATCACAATGATCCGCGGAATTTGACTGAGGCAGCGTATCGGTGGGTCCATTCACCGGTGTGACAGTTGTCGGAGCGGGTGATTCAGGCTCTTCTGGCGACGGCAATAATCTCCGAAGCCAACCAGGCATCCATCAAACCCAGCGTTACATGCTTAGCTATCTTTGCCCGGTCGGGAAGAATATTGATAAGCCTTTCCATTCTTAAACCGCTGCTCTTGAACCACCTTCGAAGAGTCTTGGACGAGGTGATGTGTACGCCGCTCGTCTCATAGTTTCCCAGGCCTTTGAATCTCTCGGCATCACGGACTCTCTTCCAAATGACGGGGAGCGAAGAGAGATTCGGGGCAATCACCACCACAGCCGAGTCCTTCGCCAGCAGACTCGTGAAGGAGGAAAGAACTTCAATGGGATTGCGGACGAGGTGCAATATATTTGAAATGAGCAAACAGTCGAACTTTCTCCCTTTTAGCTTTTCCCAAGCCCCTTCGAGGTGCATTTGAATGACCTCAACTCCCCTGCCCTCAGCACAGCCACCGATCACCGAGTCCAGCGCAATAGCGGTTACTCGGAGCCCCTTCTTTCCCAGCCACTCCTCCATCGCGCCCCAGCCACAGCCGATGGACAGCACACTCCGGACTCCCTTGGGGATGGCCGAGAGGACCTCCGGGCTGGCCGGCTCGTAATAATCCTTCGAGTACGCACACTCTTTCAGTCTCGTTTCTATCTCATAAAGAGGCACCGGGTGCTGGCCATTCTGCCCGATCTTAAGGAGGGCTTGGACCTGGCGCCGTAACTCCGGGTCACCCACTCCGTACC
>JBAVYG010000589.1:0-3917 GCA_049698675.1 Terriglobia bacterium | reverse complement strand
CCATCGTCAGCCTGCTTAATCCGGTGGAGGCTGGCGAAGACCCCTTCACCTCCAGCTCGATAAATGAGCACGGCTTCGCTGAGTTTGAATTCGGAGTTGGCTCCGATGGCGACATAGGCTTGCATGGCTATTATCCTCAAATGACCCACTTGTCGTTACCTGGCATCAAATCGATCAACCGGCCTGCCGCCGCAATGGTCTCGCAGGCCACTCCGAACACGTGGAAGGCGTCACGAACGGTCACAGTATGCGTAGGATCAAATGGGATTATCAGATTAGGTTCAGGTGTAACCTCTAACATTCCGTCGGCCTCTTCCGTAAAGCATGCTTCAATCCCGTCCGCTTCAGCGAACAAGGCCAAAAGGCACGGCAAGGGCGGATTGCAATCAGAGAGCTGTTGGCCGTTGTCATCATCAAGCTCGAGTCGCTTCGCTTGGGCGGAAAGGCGATCGAGATTGATTGCAGCTTCGACCAGTTTTGCTGTCAGTGGATCGTTGATTTTGGCCTTGAGGCAGGCAAGCTCGCCTTCATCCAGTGCTGTCTGGCGCATGCACGGTGGAATCGACCTCTGGACATCTGGGATCTCGTACTGGTCAGCATCAGCTTCCTGCGCGGCCCATTCGCGCAGCGTCTCAGCGCGTTCCTCGGCATCCCTAAAGTCGTATTTTGTGGCGATTCCCGTTATGTGGCGGAGAGGCTGAAAGGCCGCCTTTTCCTTAGTACCGTTTGTAATTATCGCAACATAAGTTGCTTCGACTTCCTTTACAGTCGGGGTGGTTGTTCAATTCCCAACCTTGGAGGTCGAAGATGTTTGATCAGCTTTTTAGACGCCGTGCGGCAGTGCGGCGTCATCTCAACAGCCCACTCTTGCAAGAGCGCTTGGAGTATTTGCAGTATCGCGCTAACCAAGGCTACAGGCTTTCCACTCTCCGACCGTTGGCATCGGACCTGTTGCTAATCCAGAATTTGCTCGGTTTGGCGACATCGTCAGAATCCATCGGTGTTGAAACCGTCCAGGTCGCAGTGGACCGGCCGCTCTGGCCGCGGCTCCGGCACTCTAATCACATAGATGGCCAGCAACGCCGTGAATATCTCCTTTCCTGTGCGATCCACTGGCTGCGTTTCTTGAAACGTCTGCGCCTGGCTCCGGAGGCGCTTCCGGTCTATCAACCCCTGAAAGAAGAATTCGCTGACTACCTGAGAGTACAAAAAGGCCTCTCCGCAGAAACTCTTCGGACCCGGAGCGGGCACGTGGAGGACTTTCTGCAGTGGTTCTTTCGCAATCACGAGTCCCTGCGTCATCTGACGATCGCCGATCTGGATGAAGCAATCACCCGCAAGGGACGCAACGATGGATACGCCCGGCCGACAATCCAACGCTATGCCTCAGACCTGCGCACCTTTGTTCGGTATGCCGAGGGCAGAGGTTGGTGTTCCCAGGGATTGGCGGCAGGAATCGTATCCCCACGCGTTTATCGGGGCGAAAGTTTACGCCATGGTCCATTCTGGAATGAGGTCCAGCGCTTGATTGCCACCACAGAGGGAGATCGGCCTTTGGATGTCCGAGACCGTGCCGTCTTGCTCCTCCTCGCGGTTTACGCCCTGCGGTCCGGCGAAGTGTGCAGTCTCAAGCTGGATGACGTGGACTGGGCTAGGAATCTCCTTTTGATTCCCCGCAGCAAGGGGCGAAGGGTAGAACCTTACCCTCTCTCCCCTACGGTGGGCGAAGCCATCGTCCGCTACCTTGAACGGGTGCGCCCTCGTTCTTCGTATCGAGAAATCTTCTTGAGGGTTGAGGCGCCCATTCGACCTCTGACCGGTGCTGCGGTCTCGAGCATCGTCTCGAGACGGGCTTTGTCTCTGGACCCTCCTGTAATGCCTCACGGGGCACATGCACTTCGGCACGCCTGTGCTACCCGTCTAATGGAGCAAGGGTTCTCGTTAAAAGAGATTGGCGATCACCTCGGCCACCGCGCTCTGAGCAGCACCGCCCGTTACGCGTCGGTGAACCTAACCGGGCTCCGGGAAGTGGCGAACCTCAGCCTGGGAGGTTTGCTATGAAACTTAAACAACTGATTGCGCAGTACGTCGCCTTTCGAAAAAGTCTGGGCGCGAAGTTTGAAGGCAATGAGACAGTCCTGCGTATCTTCTTGCGCGTTATAGGTGAACGCCGGAACCTGGCCAATGTGAAACCCCGCGAAGTAGCGGCGTTTCTTAACGGACGCGGCCCCGTGACCCGCGACTGGCACAAAAAGTACATTGTGCTGCGCGGATTCTTCCGCTACGCGCTGAGTCGTGGGTATCTTTCGGCATTGCCGCTGCCCAGCACCGTGCCCAAACTGCCGCCACGCTTTAAAGCCTATATCTATTCCCGAGAAGAACTGCGCCGACTTCTAGACAGCACAGCCTTTACCCAGACACCCCGATTCCAGATGGAAGCCCATACGTTTCGCACTCTTTTGCTCCTGCTGTACGGGGCTGGATTACGGGATGGCGAGGCTGTTTCCTTGAATCTGGAGAATGTGGACCTGCAGGAGGCGATCCTTACCATCCGGAACACGAAGTTCTACAAGACCCGGCTGGTGCCGTTGGGAAGTGAACTGAATGACGCAATGGCGGAGTATGCGAAGCAGAGAAAAAAGGCAGGGCACTCGCAGAGCGGTGATGCACCCTTCTTTGTTACCCGGCTTGGCGCCCGCATACCCCTCTACCTCGTGCAGCGCGGCTTCCGGCGCCTCCGCATCCGGGCCGGCGTCCGCCGCGAAGATGGCGCCCGCTATCAGCCGCGGCTCCATGATCTGAGGCATGCCGCGGCGGTCCATCGGCTGACTGCGTGGTACCGAGAAGGTAAGGATGTTCAGAGATTGCTGCCGTTGTTGTCGACCTATTTGGGCCACGTTGACATCGCCAGCACGCAACTCTACCTGACGATGACCCCGGAGCTGTTGCACGAAGCGAGCAAACGCTTTGCCAAATACGTCTTTGGGGAGGGCGGCCATGACTGATACCCAGAAGCTCGGCCCTTGGATCCGCCGGTTCCTCCTTGAACATCTGATTCAGGAGCGCAACTTGTCGCGGGGCACGCAACGTAGCTACCGCGACACCTTGGCTTTGCTCATCCCTTTCGTCGCTCGTCAGACTCGCAAGGGCATCGATGGTCTGAATGTCGTCCATGTCTCTGCGGACTCCGTGCGAAGGTTCCTTGTTTATCTTGAGAACGGCCGAGAGTGCGCGATTTCGACCCGGAACCAACGCTTGGCGGCCATCCACTCGCTGGCCCGTTTTGTGGCCCTGCATAGCCCCGAGCATCTCGCTTGGTGCGGAGAGATCTGTGCCATACCCTTCAAGAAATGCACTCAGAAGCCCGTCACCTACCTGGAGAAGGCCGAAATCGATGCACTCCTCGCGGCCCCTAACCTCCGGAGTGCGCAAGGGCGACGCGATCACCTACTTCTTCTGTTCCTTTACAACACCGGCGCCCGGGCGGACGAAGCCGCCCAGGTCCTGGTGAGAGACTTGAACCTTGCCCACGTCCCCAGCCGGGACCTTTCCTGGGTCAGAATTCGTGGAAAGGGTAACAAGCTACGCAACTGCCCTATCTGGCCACAGACCGTCTACGAGCTCCGCCTGGCTATCGAGGGACGGGAACCGGCCGAGCACGTCTTTCTGAACCGGTATGGCCGCCCCCTCACCCGTTTCGGCGTTTACCATCTGGTGAAACGACACGTCGCAAGGGTCCGAGGCGAGATGCCCTCGTTGGCGACGAAGAATGTGAGCCCACACACGGTTAGGCACTATTCCGAGTCCCGGACTATTGCCGAGTGATCAGAGAGACCAGTTGCTCTGAGGCCGAAATTGCTGGTCAACGAGGGCAGGCGGCCCGCCAATCACTCGGCATAGTTTCTGGGTACCGCGAA
>JBAVYG010000588.1:0-3542 GCA_049698675.1 Terriglobia bacterium | reverse complement strand
CCACTGCCGCCCTGACGATGGAATTGGGACGCGCCACTGGCGACGCCATCGTGACCTTCGCCTTCACCACCTGCCCCGGCGTCTGTGCCCAAGCCACCGGCGCGGCCAGGCAAACGAAAATACAAGTGAAAAAAAACGCTTTCATATTCAGCTTTGGCCTCTTCATCATTGTCCCTTTGAATTTGACATCCCGACAGCCCGTCACGACTGGGATCATCGGGCTTTAGACTTCCGATTTCAGAACCTTCTCCATCTGCTCTTGCGCCATTTTCAGGCTGAATCTGCAAGCGCGGTCCACCTGGCGGCATTTCAGCACCGTCAAATTGCAACCGCACGGGCACTTCAGCTCGCCGAGCTGCTTCTTCAAAGCCTCTTTCTGGGCAGCGGTCAGTTTGGTCAGGTTCAGCCCGGGAATTTCCGAATCGATGGCGGCGGGATCGCCAAGTTCAATCTTGGTTGAAGTGCCCGCCGCCATGCCCGGCCTGAAGCCCATGTTCTCGGCGGTTGGACTCATGGCCAGCAATTGTTGAACTTCATCCTCGATCACTGCGGGACTTGTCGCGCCGGTGTGCTTGGCGTAAATGCGTCCGTCGCGGCCGATCAGGAACGTCGTCGGCAGCCCAAAGATTCCCCCATAGAGTTCCCCTACACGTGGATTGCCGACCGCCACCGGATAGTTCATCTTGAATTCCTTGTAGAATTCCACTACGGGGCCAGGCTCATCATCCATAGAGATGCCGATAACCGAAAAGCCCTGTTTGGCGTATTTGTCCTGCATTCCCACGAGCCCCGGAATCTCAAACCGGCACGGCTCGCACCAGGTAGCCCAGAAATCCAGCACCACCACCTTGCCCTTGTAGTCAGCCAGGTCCAGCTTTTTCCCGCCGATGTCCGTCAGCGAAATGGGCGGCGCATCAGGATGATCCCCGCCGCTCATGGCCTCCGTCCGCAGGGCGGGGGCGATCCAGTACCGGTTGACAAGATAGAGACCCGACACCAGGGTCACCGCCAGCACCGCACCGATCAGTACTTTGCCTCGGCGCGCCAATCTGCTCACCTTGCCGCCGGCTTCCGGTTCTCCGGTCTTCCCGCCGCCCGCAGCTCCTTCAGGTTCATTCAAATCCATACCATCTCCCTGGTAGGGCCGGGGCTTGCCCCGCCCTGTACCATACGGTGCAGGGCCCCGGCCAAGCCGTCCCGTCCCGCTCTGCGGGAGAGGCGGCCCTACAGTCGAATTGGGACACTACCCATCTCCCTTAATCCCGAGCCCTTTTCGGCGCCTGAGGCATGGTTGCAGCCTTGACCCTTGCCGATGGGGCCACGTCCTCACACACGTTCTTATCCCGGGGTTTCCCGCGCGCTACGCCCTCAGTGGTCTCGACACCCCCTGCCTGCTGCCGCGCAGGTTTGCGGCGGAGGATTAGAGCCATCCACACTGCCGTCGCCAAGGCCAGAATCGCAATAAACTGCGATGTAGACAGGAGATGATGAAAGACGAACCCGCGGTCCTCATCGCCTCGCAGGAATTCGATGAAAAATCGGGCCACAGCATAAAGAGCAAGATAGAGCACGAAAATTTCGCCATCGCGGGATTTCCTTGGGTATCTCCAGATCAGAATTGCAAAGATCGAGAGCGAGGTCAACGACATGATAGGCTGAGTGGGGTACAACGGAATTCCGAGCGGCACTCCGGATATCTCATGGCTGAAAGGGTTTGTGAAGACCACGCCCCAGGCGGAGGTGGTGGGCTTCCCGTAACAACATCCGGCGGCAAAACAACCGATGCGGCCCACACCGAGTCCCAGGGCAATGGCCGGAGAGTAAATGTCCACGACCTTCCAGAACGGTAGGTGATGAAGCCGAATATACCAAACCGCAAAGAGGACCCCAGCGATAAGGCCACCGTAAAAAACCCCGCCCGCCAGAAAGGTGCTGCGACTGAAGATCTCTCCCGGATTCTGCCGGTAGTAACCCCAATCGGAAATCACCATGAGCACCTTTGCGCCGAGCAGCGACACGAGCAGCAACCAAGTGCTGAAGTCGAGCAACTGGACTGAGTCCAATCCTTCGCGCCGCCCTAGCCGGAGGATAACGCAGATCGCGGCCGAAACACCAAGCACCATCAATGTCCCGTAAGTGGCGAAATGGAACGAACCCGCGCTGAACAGTATGGGATGCAAATTCTCTCCTCAGACAGTGACGAGTGACAAGTGACGAGAGGGCCGCTGGCGGTCAGCCATAAGTCGCCAGTACATGACTTGCGACTGAAAGCTGGCGCCGGATGGCTTTTCGTGCTTGTCACTTGTCACTCGTCACTTGTCACTGCTCTTACAGCGTGAAGCGACTCAGAAACGAAAAATATCTCGCAATCACAGTGAACTTGTTGGTCGCCATCAAGACGCCAAGCGCAATCAGCAGCACGCCTGAACCCACTTCGACCGTTTGCAGGTGTTTCCGGAAGCCTCCGTAAATCTTCAAGAACTGGCCCAAACCGACGCTAGTCAGAAGAAAAGGAATCGCCAGGCCCGCCGAATAAACGGCCAGCAGGAACATCCCCTGGAACACCGTGTGCCGCTGCGCGGCCAGCGCCAGGATGGCGGTTAGAATGGGACCAATGCACGGCGTCCAGCCGAATGCGAACGCAAACCCCAGCAGAAAAGCGCCCACAAGTCCGCGGCGCGGCGCGCCCGTTTCAACCCGGACCTGGCGATAAAGCAGCGGAATCTTCACCAAACCGGTTAGATGCAATCCGAACACGATAACGACAATGCCTGCGACAAGGTTGAAGGTGGCTCGCTGCGCCAGCAGGAACTTCCCCACCGCCGTCGCCGAAGCGCCGAGGATCACAAACACAATAGAGAAACCCACCACAAAGGAAACGGAATTGCGCAAAATACGTCCCATCAGCGCCGGGCTGGTCCCGAATTTCAATTCCTCAATCGTTGCCCCGGATAACATTGAAATATAGCCCGGCACAAGTGGGAGCACGCAAGGTGAGAGAAAAGACACCACCCCCGCCACAAATGCAATCGGGATGCTCAATTCATGGCCCATGGTTTCAGCCCACAATATTATCCAGCCCCAACTTAATGGATGCGCGCGGGCTGGCCTTCGTCACTGCAAACTGGAACTCGCATCCAGAGCGGGCGACTTGGTCGCTTGCCGCCGTCCTCTGCTCAAGTGTATCATGACGACTGCCCCTCGAGTCAGCATTAGGGAATCCGAATTTCCCGGGAGACCAACATTCTTGCTACGCGCCATCATCTTCGATTTCGACGGGATCCTCGTTGACAGCGAACCGCTCATCATGAAGCTCTTCCAAGAGATGGCGGCTCGAGAGGGCTGGGCCCTCTCCAAAGAAGAATATTACCGGGATTATCTCGCTCTCGATGACCGCGCCATTATCGAGCGCCTCTACCGCACGCACGGGCGCTCCCTCGCTACCCCCCGGCGCGATGAACTCCTGGCCTGGAAGGTGCGCGCCTACGAGAAGATCATCCACGACGGCCTGCCACCCATCCCCGGCGCGGCGGAGTTTGTCC
>JBAVYG010000587.1:0-3022 GCA_049698675.1 Terriglobia bacterium | reverse complement strand
GGTAAAGGTCTCGAGCCTCTTCCTGGGAGTGCACCACTTGTAACGCAAGGCGAAGCACGTTCTGATCGTATACCCGCATCAGCGCCTCGAAGGCTTCAGAGTCCCCTCCCTGGGCGCGGCGGATCAGCGCTGCCTCGTCCGTCCCGCTCAGTTGCCTCGGTTCTTCCGGTATGTTTCCGGCCAGCTCCAAGCAGCCTTCCATCACCGACTTCGCTTGAACCTCTCTACCCTTTACGACGCCTTGACAGGGAAAAGGTAAGCGCCAAAAAGCAGAAATCAGAAACTCGGAATTGCCAGCGTAGTATTCCAGTTTCTCGTTTCACTCAATCCTCCACATCTGTCATTCTGAGCGCAGCGGAGCGGAGCGAAGAATCTCGCTCTGGACTTTTCTGCCGAGAAACAACAGGGCGATCCCGCTGTGGCGAGACCGCAAGGCGGCATCAGAGGGACAGCGCAGGGGCGCACGGCGTCAACTCGTGGATTTTTGGCCATATTCTTTGCTTCGATTGGGGTTTCTTGCACACAAAAAGCAGTTCGTTTTGAGGCCTTGAAAACGCTAAGTTCTTTATTTTCAGCAGAGTCTTCGGTTCGTTCCCTCTAAATAACATCTTTTTTGCATTTTCTCCACGTCTTCTGCGACCGGCGGGCCGATTTGGAACCCCCTGCGCGCGCGCTGTTGCGCCCTGCTCCATAGGACAACCAAGGTAGGCTATCATATCTCCGTCCTCGTGTCAAGCGGAAAAAGGCGGGATTCGGAAGTCAGGATTCAGGATCAGAGACAGCGCCAGGATAAACCGGCTTGGGGTTGCGGGTACAAGAACCGCACATGACAAGCTATGGGGCCTGTCCCGCGGCTCGATCCACTGGGAAAATCTTTAACGCGACAGCGTAATTACCGGGCTTCTCGTTGGGCATTTCGACGATTAGGCCCTCGGCGCTGCGGCTCCACTTGACTTTGGCCTTGGACCCGAGCAATTGGACTGTCTTGATGTCCCGCTTCGTCAACTCAGAACCGGAGGCCAGCGACTTGATGGTCAGTCTGCCATCCTCCGGCCATGCCAGCGCAATGGCATAAAGTGTATCGCCCTTGGCCGTGAAGCGGATGTCTTGTGCTGTGTAGCCGCGGGTGGCCATGTCTTTGAAGGAACCACCCACCACCTTGGTTGGACCCTCGCCGTAAACTTTCCAGGGTCTTGTGGCGTAGATGGCCTCAGCGTTGACGGACAGCCAGTTGCCCATGTCCAGCAGGATCTTCTGGACTTCGTCAGGAATGGTGCCATCGGATTTGGGTCCAATGTTCAGCAGCAGGCAGCCATTCTTGCTCACAATATCCACGAGTTCGTTAATGAGCGATTCCGGGGTGCGGAACGTCTCGTCCTTGATGTATCCCCAGGACTTCTCGCCCACGGAAGTGTCGGTTTGCCAGAAGATGGGGCGCAGCGTGTCGAGTTGCCCACGCTCGATGTCGAGCACGGCAGCGTGCTCGGGATAGGCCTTGTTCTTATAGTTGATGGCGACCTCGCGCTTCCACTCTGCGGCGCGGTTATAGTAGAAGGCCCCAAACTTCTCGAGGTAAGGCTTGAAGGCAGGCTGCTCGATCCACCAGTCGAACCAGACGATTTCCGGATGGTACTTGTCCACGATCTCAGCCGCGCGCGCCAGCCAATTGTCCAGATACGCGTTGTTGGGCTGGACCTTATCCGATTGGGCCGGGCCGTATAAGCCCGAGTAGCGCGGATCATTGACGTCGGAATCGAAGGTCGTGCCACCGTTGTAAAACCACCAGTGCTCGGCGCGGTGCGAGGAAGCGCCAAAATGCAATCCTTGTTTGCGCACGGCCGCGGCCAGCTCGCCCACCACGTCGCGCTTCGGGCCCATCTTAGCGGCGCACCACTCCGTAAGGTCGGAGGCATACATCGGGAAACCATCATGATGCTCAGCGACGGGTACCACGTACTTCGCCCCGGACTTCCTGAACAACTCCGCCCACTGGTCCGCGTTGAACTTCTCGGCTTTGAACATGGGGATAAAGTCCTTGTAGCCGAACTTTGACTGTGGGCCGTAATTCTCCAGGTGATGCTTGAAAACTGGATTATCTTTCAGGTACATGTTGCGGGGATACCACTCACTATCGAAGGCCGGCACGCTATAGACGCCCCAATGGATGAAAATTCCAAACTTGGCGTCTTCGTACCACTTTGGAACTTTGAATTTCTCCAGAGAATCCCAAGAAGCACTGTAAGGACCCTGAGCGATAACTCCCTCCATCTTCTTCACGGATTCCTCCACCTTCTTATCCTCGGACATTGCTGAGATGCTCAGCATCAACATGAGCAGAGCCGAAAGTGTGAGGGTAGCTCTCCAGGGACCGGAGCCTGTTCTCGGCGTCTGCTCGGCGATGAGTGCAACGGAAGTGGAATGAACGTTTTTCATGTTGGCGCACCTTGTGGTTAGTTTATCTAAAATCCATGATCCTGACACCTGACACCTGATACCTGACACCTGATCTCTGCGCTTCCATCCCCGTGCTGCCAACCGAGGAGCCGCTCTAAGTTGTTGATTCTGCTTCCTAAACACGTCATTCCAGACCGGGTCCCAGGAGCCTCATAAAAAAGTTCAAGAAAGGTAAAAAAACCCTTGACAAGGGAGTTCGAGGACCTTAATCTTGTGGAGCAAAGTGGTCACTAGAGGTAAAAAGTGGTATAGAGCGCGCGTTTCGCGTAGGTTGAGAAAGATTTCGGGGATTCCAGATGCTGCGTGGCAACTACCCCGCGACGGTGGACGGCAAGGGTCGCTTGAAGATCCCGGCTGCCTTCAAGGCTTACCTGGACGAGAACTACGGTGCGGATTTCTACGTGACTAGCCTCGACGGGCAGTTCGTGCGCATCTACCCTTTTCCCGTGTGGCGCGAGATCGAGGAGAAGCTGAAGGCGCAGCCTTCCATGAAAAAGTCCGTGAAGAAGTTTCTTGACCGCACCAACTACTTCGGACAGATGGGCCGCGCAGACGGCCAGGGAAGACT
>JBAVYG010000586.1:0-7588 GCA_049698675.1 Terriglobia bacterium | reverse complement strand
GCAGCGCCCCTACCACAACGATTCGCTCGGAATTGATATTCAAATCGCGGAAGGACTCTACGGGAACACCGAGACTTTCCCGGGCGGGGTGAAGATCAGCCGCTCCAAGTTTTGGAGCATTGGCCCTTCGCTCTCCATCACTTCACAGCCCAACCCCGACCAGACATGGGAGTTTTCTCCAGAGGTTCTGGCGAAATGGGAGTCAAGGGGTGCGGTCGAAGACCTTCCGCTCTATCATCTCGAGCATTCGAAGATTAACAACCGTGACGCGATGCTGATTCGTCAGTTCAGGGGCCGCTCAATGCTCTTGACTGCGAGAATCATCTCCCGAGAACGGATCATCGAGGCCAATTGCTCCCCCGGAGCGGAAGATGAGGTTCTCTACATGGAGGCGTGCGACGAGTCGTTGCGCACAATAAAAGTGGCCGGGGCTGAGCCGCCTCCCCCTTCTACACCCGGAGTTGTAGAGCTCTCGCCGGCTGTAACGGTCAAGTGACAGGCTTGTCATTGCTTTCTGACCCAGGTACCGCCTGCTGTCTACGGAGAGCAAGCATGCAAAAGTGGGAAATTGTGGAAGGCAGCCTCGCTTCCGCGCGAGGCTTTCGTGGGGCGGCTATAGCAGCAGGAATCAAGAAGACGCGGGGCGAGCTTGACTTGGCGTTGATCCTCTGCGACGCGCCCGCCACCACGGCAGCCGGCCTGTTTACCACCAACCTGGTGCTGGCGGCGCCGGTACTCCTCTCACGGCAGAACCTTGCGGAAAGCCACGGGCGCTGCCGCGCGGTTCTGGTGAACTCCGGCAATGCCAACGCCTGCACGGGGCGCAAGGGCATGCAAACGGCGCGGGAGAGCGCGCGCGCGGCGGCCAAGCTGTTGAGTCTCCAACCCGCGCAGGTCCTCGTGGCCTCCACGGGCGTCATCGGGGTTCCGCTCGAGCTCGGCTTGGTCACGAACCAACTTCCCTCCCTCGTCGAGAGCCTTTCCATCGAAAACGCCGCGGCGGTCGCGCGCGCCATCATGACCACCGACACGTTCCCCAAGTCGTGCGTCGTCCGCTCGGAGGTGGGCGGAAAACCCGTGTACCTGGCGGGAGTCGCCAAGGGCGCTGGGATGATCCATCCGCGCATGGCCACCCTGCTTTCATTTCTGACCACGGATGCGCTCATCGGCCCGCACACACTCCAGAACTTACTGCGGGCGGCCGTGCAAGTCTCTTTCAATCGTATCACCGTGGATGGAGATACCTCCACGAATGATACCGTGGTGGCCCTGGCAAGCGGCGTCTCCGCCGTCGGCGTGCGCCCCGGCAATACAAGCTGGGCGTGGTTCCTCGAGGGACTTACGCAACTCTGCCAGACCCTGGCCAAGATGATAGCCAGGGACGGAGAGGGGGCAAAGAAACTGGTCATCGTCGAGGTGCAAGGGGCCAGAAGACCTTCCGACGCAGAACGGATCGCGCGCGCCATCGCCAACTCACCGCTGGTCAAAACCGCCATCGCGGGAAGCGATCCCAACTGGGGCCGCATCATTTGCGCGGCGGGTTATTCCGGCGCGCTCTTCGACCCCAACAAAGTGGATATCCGCGTCAACGACCTGCTGCTGTGCCAGGACGGGGTGGATGCAGGCTTCGACGAAGCCTCCGCACGTAAGGAGCTCGACGGGAAGGAAATGACCCTCCGGCTCGACCTCCACCAGGGCAGAGCCTCTGCCCATATCTGGACCTGCGACCTGACACACGACTACATCACCATTAACGCCTCGTATAGAACCTGAAAGGATCTCATGTCAGGAATTATTGGTTACATCGGAAACAAACGCGTCGTGCCCGTTTTGTTGGAAGGATTGCAGCGGCTGCAATACCGCGGCTACGACTCGGCGGGTATTGCCGTGATTCAGGGCCACAACCTCGAGGTGCGGCGCGCGACGGGCAAACTGCACAACCTCGAAGAGGTGGTCCGTCTGAACCCGGTGGACGGAACTTACGGCGTGGGGCACACTCGCTGGGCCACCCACGGCGCCCCCACGGAAGAGAACGCACATCCTCACCGCGATTGTAATGGGACGGTGGTCGTGGTTCACAATGGAATCATCGAAAACTACCTGGAGCTGAAGAAGGAGCTGGTAGCCGAAGGGCACAAGTTCGCCACGGAAGTTGATACGGAGGTCATTGCTCACCTCGTGGAGAAATACCTGGAGGGCAACGCCGGGGCGGCAGGGGCCTCAAACTCGAACAATCTCGAGGAAGCCGTGCGCGCCGCCGTGCGCCAACTCCGGGGCGTCTTTGCCCTGGCGATTATCTCCACACGCGACCCCAACAAGATTATCGCTGTGCGCCAAGGGCCTCCGGTGGTCATCGGCCTGGGCAAAGACGAATACTTTGTGGCCAGTGACGTTCCCGCCATCCTCTATCACACCCGCGACCTTTTCTTCCTCGCCGACCACGACCTGGCCGTGCTGACACCCAACGGCGTGAAGCTGAGCGACTTTGACGGCCACCCCGTCTCACGCCGCGTTCAGCACATCACCTGGGATCCCATCCTGGCCGAAAAAGGCGGTTTCAAGCACTTCACGATCAAGGAAATCTACGAGCAACCGCGCGCCGTTCGCGACACCGCCCTGGGCCGATTCTCGCTTGAAACCGGCCAGGTGTTTCTGGACGAGATGGAAATCCGCGAGGAAGAATTCCGCTCCTTCCGCGACATCAAGATTGTGGCGGCCGGGACCTCACGCCACGCGGGCCTGGCGGGCAAGATCATGATCGAGCGGGTGGCTCGCGTTCCCGTGGAAGTGGACTACGCCTCGGAGTTCCGGTACCGCGATCCCCTGGTGGACTCGCAAACCCTGACCGTGCTCATCACTCAATCCGGCGAGACGGCAGACACCATCGCGGCGCAACGCGAGGCACGGGCCAAGGGCTCCAAGACGCTCGCCATCTGTAACGTGCTGGGAAGCATGGTTTCACGCGAAGCGCATGGCACGATTTACACCCATGCGGGCCCGGAGATTGGCGTGGGCTCGACCAAGACGTTTACCGCACAGTTGACCGCCCTCTACCTCTTCGCGCTCTACCTGGCACAGGTGCGCGGCCTGCTCTCGTTTGAAGATAGTAAGTCCTGGTTGAAGGCCTTGGCCGCGCTGCCGCAACAACTGGAATCCGTCCTCCAGAGGGACGATGAGATCGCAGAACTGGCCCAACACTTCTACAGGTCTTCGGATTTTCTTTTTCTCGGCCGTGGCGTGCACTTCCCCGTGGCTTTGGAAGGCGCGCTCAAGATGAAGAAGGTCTCCTACATTCACGCTGAAGCATATCCGGCAGGAGAGATGAAGCACGGCCCCATTGCTCTCATCTCCGACGGGCTGCCGGTGGTGGTGATTGCCACCTGCAACTGGGACTCGCCCTTTTCCCGGCAGCGTTACGAGCGCACCATCTCCAACATCAAGGAGGCCAAAGCGCGTGGCGCCACCATCATCGCCCTGGTGACCGAAGGCGACCGCGAAGTGCGCGCCATGGCGGACCATCTGGTGGTTCTGCCTCACACCAGCGGGACGCTCTCCACCATCCTGGAAGCTATCCCCCTCCAACTCCTCGCTTACCACATCGGCGTGCTTCGCGGTTGCGACGTGGACCAGCCGAGAAACTTGGCGAAGTCGGTGACGGTGGAATGACAGAGCCCTCCCCGCCACGGTCAGTCGCAACCACCCTTGAGGACCGCCAAAGGAGCCTGGCATGGATGCAAGATGGGCCGACTGGGCCAGCCGATTGAATGCCATCGCGCAGAACGGTCTCACCTTTTCGCGCGATCCCTTCGACATCGAGCGATATACCTCGGTGCGGAATATTGCGGCGGATATTATGGCGGCACACACCGGGGTTGAAACAACCGCCGTTCGCGATTTCTTTGCGCGCGAGGAGGGTTACGCTACGCCCAAAGTGGATGTAAGAGGCGTGGTGTTTCGCGACGGCACGCTGCTCTTTGTGAAGGAGCCCGCGGACGGGTTCTGGAGTCTGCCCGGAGGATGGGCGGATGTCGGGGATTCTCCCAGCGAAGCCGTTGTCCGGGAGGTGTTCGAGGAATCCGGTTACACAACCCATGCTGTCAAATTGCTCGCCTTGTATGACCGGAACAAACACGCCCATCCTCCCTTTCCGCACCACGCCTATAAACTCTTCATCCGCTGCGAACTCTTAAGCCAAGTGCCTGCCGGGAGCGCGGAGACGGAAGCAAGGTTTTTCGAGGAGGATGCGATACCCGAGTTGTCAGTGGCACGGGTCACAGTGGAGCAAATTGCGCGGCTCTTCGAACATTATCGCCACCCGGAATGGCCGGCAGACCTCGATTAAAATGGAAACACCGGAAGTGCTGCCCAACTCTTGCTCCACCGTCGCTCCCTCAAGTAGCGGCGAGTTTATCTCGCCAACTGGCGGCGTAAAGCCGCCTCTACATCAAATTGACCCAATACCCACCCGATTAGCCAGGTTTGCCCATGGAGAAGTAAGTGTTAGAATCCCGTTGGTGGGGGCATCCTCTTGAAACTCGTCTATTCAGATCGTTATGACTTAAACCTCGGGAGCCACGTGTTCCCGTCCATCAAGTATCGTCTGGTCAAAGAAAAGCTGCTGCGCGAGCGTCTCGCCGAGCCGGGAGATTTCGTCGAGCCTCCCCCTGCCTCGGATGACGACATTGCGTTGGTTCACCACCGGGAATACTTGCGCAGGCTCCAAGCCGGCAAGCTCTCGTACCTGGAGGTCCTGCGGCTGGAGATCCCCTATTCCCCCGAACTGGTCCGGGCCGTTTGGCTTTGCACCGGCGGGTCGATTCTGGCCGGCCGTTTGGCGCTCGAGGAGAGAGTGGGCGTCAATGTGGGCGGCGGTTTTCACCACGCTTACCCTGACCACGGCGAGGGTTTCTGCGTGTTGAATGATTTTGCCGTGGCTATTCGCCGCCTGCAAAAGGATAAGACCATCGGGCAAGCCATGACCGTCGATTGCGACGTCCACCAGGGTAACGGCACGGCGGCAATCTTTGGCGGCGATCACACCGTCTTCACTCTGTCGATTCACCAGGAGAACAATTATCCCTACCCAAAGCCGCCGAGCTCGCTCGACATCAACCTCCGCGACGGTGTCGGCGATGAAGAGTACTTGAGGGAACTTGGACAGGGATTGGATAGGGCGCTGGCGGAATTCAGGCCCGACCTGATCTTCTACCTTGCCGGCGCCGATCCCTACCGCGACGATCAACTTGGGGGGTTGAAACTCTCTCTCGAGGGCCTCGAAAAGCGCGACCGCTTAGTCTTTGAGAAGGCAAGCGGGAGGAATATACCGGTCGCGGTCACCTTGGCGGGCGGCTACGCCCGGCAACTCGAGGACACGATTCAAATCCACTCCAACACCATCCGCGTGGCCAAAGAGTTTGTGAAGTAATTTACGCTAGCTTTTCCCGAGGAACTCATGAGGCCGAAGATTCGAGCGAATGCGATATAATGGGCGTGCAGTTACTGTGGGCTGAGAAGCACGGGCATGCCGAGGCAAACCATGCAAAGAATTCGAAAGAAAATCGTCACGGACGAGGCGCAGCAGCCAATCGCGGTGCAGATCGACTACACCGATTGGCTGAAAATCGAGCGCTCTCTCAATTTGCTGCAGGAAGACGAAGTGACTGATCTCTCCAGGTACAATGGGGTAATATCTCTCACTGAGGACCCGCTGGCTTACCAGGCGCGTGTCCGGAGCGAGTGGTCTTGAAGAGAGTTCTCGATACCAACGTGATCCTCTATCTCCTCGGCGGCAAGCTAGCGCAACCTCTCACTCCGGCCCTGTATTTCGTTTCCGTCATTTCCGAAATGGAGTTGCTGTCCTACCCCTCGTTGGATGACGCGGCCTCAGCCAATATCCGCAGTTTCCTCTCCGAAGTGACAGTGGTCGAACTCACGGAAGAAATCAGAGAATTGGCCATCGGCTTGCGGCGACAGCATACGCTCAAGCTGCCGGACGCGATCGTTGCGGCCACAGCCCTGAGCCTTCAGGCGCAACTCGTTACCAACGATACAAAGCTTTTGCGTGTGCCCGGCTTGACCTGCCAGCGCCTGGAACTCAAGAGCGTGTAACGAGGCCCTCACCACCCGCCGGAAGAGCGATTCGCAGTTCGTCGGTTGCCGCCGGGGGCATCTCAACACACTTCTGCGTTCAACTATGCTCCAATATTGATCAGGTGGGTATTGAGCGAGCCCGTGCGATAGCCTTCCAGATCCAGCGTGACGTAGGCGAATCCCAGAGGCTTGAAGATCTCGACAAACCGGTGTGCCATCTCTGGGTTCAAGGCGCGCGGCAGCTCTTCCGGAGCGATTTCAAGACGCACCAGGTTATCGTGATGGCGAACGCGGAACTGCCGGAAGCCAAGTGCGCGCAAAGCCTCTTCGCCCTTTTCCACAATCGCCAAACGTTCCGGCGTGACCTCGATGCCGTAGGCAATGCGCGAGGAGAGGCAGGCGGAAGCCGGGCGATTCCAGACCGGCACCTCGGCGCGGCGGGCAAGTTCACGGATATCGGCCTTGGTGAGACCCGCATCGAGCAGCGGAGTCAGAACTTTGTGCTCACGCGCGGCGCGCTGGCCGGGTCGCCAGTCGCCCTGGTCGTCCACGTTAATGCCGTAAGCCACCGCCGTGAAGCCGCGCTGGGCGACGAGTTCATCGAGTTTGTCAAACAGTTCGTCCTTGCAAAAGTAGCAGCGGTCAGGATTGTTGGCGCGATAGGCGGGGTTCGAGAGTTCGTCGGTGGTGATGAATTCGTGCGGCAGCTTGAAGCGCGCCACGACGGCCTGCGCCTCTTGCCGGTCGCGCTCGGAGTAGCTTGCGCTCAGCGCCGTAACCGCCAGCATGCGGTCGCCCAGCGCCTGGTGCGCCGCATAAGCAAGATACGCCGAGTCCACCCCGCCTGAATAGGCAACCACCAACGACGGCACCTGCCGCAGTTGTTCCAGCAGTTTTTGTTCCTTCGCTACCGGTTCACTCATCTCCATCACCTGAATTACAGAATAACGCCAGTAGGTCCAGGACCCAAATACACACGGAATGGTGAGCGACGCAGCAAGGCGCGCCCCCGCACCTATGCAATTGGATTCTGTCCCTATTGAATAAGTTTCGTCTGCTGGGTTCCGTTGTCGCCGTTTTCGCTGCTGACCAGGCAGACCGCAGCGACCTGGTCGCCTTCTTCGAGGTTAATCAGCCTGACTCCCTGCGCGGAACGGCCCGATTCGCGAATCGTGCTGGCATCCAGGCGAGTAATCTTGCCCTGCTGGCTGATCAGCATGACTTCCGACTCTTCGCTCACGCTCAACACGCCGACAACCTTGCCATTGCGTTCAACGGTCTTCAAATTGATCACGCCCTTGCCAGCGCGGGACTGCAGTCGATATTCTGTGATCTGGGTTCGCTTGCCGTACCCTTTCTCGCTGACGGAGAGGATCAACTCCTTCTCGCCCACGATCTCCATGCCAACGATGTAGTCGCCTTTCTCGAGGTCCATGGCGTAGACGCCGTAAGCCGCACGGCCCATATCGCGCACATCGCTCTCCGGGAAACGAATGGC
>JBAVYG010000585.1:0-6618 GCA_049698675.1 Terriglobia bacterium | reverse complement strand
CAGGTATAAGACTACCAAAATGATCAGCACCACCCCGACGATTCCAAGGCCTCCACCCGAACCCCATCTCCGATATCCGTAATAGCCTCCGCCGCCGCCAAACACGAGCAGCAAAACCACAATCAGCAGAATCAGTAACATGGCAACCTCCTTTCAGCTCCGGATTGACTTCGGTCCCCGTCTGACTCGTCTAGAGGAAGTCACCGGCTCGCTGTATTTTGAACCAACAATCATTAACCTATAGGCCCTGCCGCCGCCTCGAAATCCATTGCGCTCTCATGATCCATTCTCCTTTTCCCTGCTACCTTTCAGGCGGCGATTTCAATCAGCCGGAGCCCTCGAAGCACACTCTTTATATCCTGGAGTGAATCGTGTTTCAGTCCAGTTCTGCTCACACGTTTGGTCAAAATAGCTCACCCAAGTTTTTCGACGGGGACATACATGCTGGGAATGAGCAAATCAATACACGAGAGTGTTCCTAAGTGGGCAGACATCTGTCTTAGGCTTCTGTTATGCTGCGTAGTGTGGAAGTGAGATGACCGTTACACAGGGCAGTCCAGCTTCCTCGAACCTCGGTTTTAGCCGAAGGAGTAATCGCTATGAGCAAGATCAGGAAGACGGCCCGTTTCACATTATGGTCAGCGTCTCTTGCACTACTCTCATTGCTGACTGCCGGAGCTCTACGAGCACAAGAAATCCGGTCCATCGCGGAACCGAACCAGTCCGTAAAAATGGGCCGGGGTGGGTACGTCTGCGAGGGTCAGCTCACGCATACTTCGATAGACGCTACCGAAAACTGGACCTATGAAATGGTCCAATGCACCGGTCCGATTTACAACGCCAACGATTACGAAGCCCTGAATGCGAAACTCAGCCACGATGAGTTGGTGAAGCTGAACGCAGCTCTGGATCGGCTGAACGCTACCAGCAGCGCTACCCAGGATGTCCTCAACAAACAAGTGCAGGCGTTCAATAGTGACCTCAGAGCGACGATTGAAAAGCGCTTTCATGATCTCCCGAATGACGTTTTGCTATCGCCAGCCATCCAGAACCTCAAGAAAAGTTTGATGGAGTACGTCGACCAAAGATTGCCCAGGACACCCCCGAGCAATCCACCCGCTCCGCAGTCTACGACGCCCACCACCGGCCAGCCAGGCCCGGCCCCGAACCAGCCCTGACATCAAGGGGGCTCGGGCACGGGTCACACGTTTGGTCGAAATTGCTCAGGCCAGTTAACCCGCATTTCCGTTTTCGAATTCCAGAGTTAACCGTATCCTGACCGCAGATGCCTGTATTCATGCGGGTTTCAGCGTCAAGACGGCCTTCGGGGAGGTAGAGACCCAGTGGGTGAGACCCAAAATCAACCCTTTCAGCTTTCCTTTCATTCTTCCGTGAAGGTGGATTTCCAGGGATCGCGGGTCACTTCCGATGGCGGCCTGATTCTAGTGCGCGAGTTGGACGAACGCTTGGGATTTGGTGAACTCATCGAACAGCACTTGACCGACTCTCGGGGGAAGAACACACAGTTGCCTCTTGCTGATCCCGCAGGGCGGGACCGGCAACGTGCACAGCGCCGAGGGCTGGGATGAGCAGTTTTGACCAGATGTGTGAGCAGTATGGGACTGACACGCGCATCGCCCAAGGGTAGAAAAGAAGTGTGCTTTTAGCTGCTAGTCAGGATCTGGTGGTCAGAAAGGAACGTAGACAGGCCAATGAACCCGCCCGGCGAGAACAGCGAGATGCCGGTAAGGAAGGAGGCGGGCTATGAAACTGGATAGGCAAAGCGAAAAGATTTTGATAGTCGACGATGAGCGCGCTATTCGTACGCCCGTAAAGGCCTTCCTGGCCCGCAAAGACCTCGATTCAGGCGCCGAGCCCGTGCCCGAGCCCTCGACCGTCCCTCTCCTCGCCTCACGCCTGATCGGCAGCGCGGCACGATGGAAATCCCGGCGCAATACGGCAGACATTTGCCACAAGGAGATACAATGAAGATAAGACTGTTGTTAACACTCTTATTCGCATTGAGCCTGACTGCATTGGCTCAAGCCAACTCCCAAACAACCACGAGCGTTGAGCCCCAGGCGCCGACGCCCACTTTCCGCGTAAACGTAATCAGCCGCAACGTGCAGGCGGTGAACTATAGGCACCGCAGCGGAGCTACGAAGGTGGATTTCGCAGGCACGGACCTGATGCCGTCAGCGAACGGTCAAGCCAAGGTGGAAAGCAAGCGCGGATCCACGGCGATCGAGGTGGAATTGGGCAACCTGCAGAAGCCCACGACTTTCGGTAATGAATACCTGACTTACATCCTGTGGGCAATTTCGCCTGAGGGTCGGGCAGTGAACCTGGGCGAAGTATTGGTGAGCGATACCAGCCGCAGCAAGCTGGACGTGACCACGGACCTTCAGGCTTTCGCGCTGATCGTTACCGCGGAACCCTATTATGCCGTTCGGCAGCCCAGCAACCTGGTAGTGCTCGAAAATGTTGTTCGCGAGGACACGAAAGGAACTACCCAGGCAGTGAATGCAAAGTACGAGCTTATGGAGCGGGGCGGCTACATTCCGACCGGCTACAAGTTCGACCCGGTGGTTCTGAATGCCAAGTTGCCGTTGGAATTCTTCGAGGCGCGTAATGCGCTGCGCATCGCTCAATCCGAGGGAGCCGAGAAGTACGCCAGCGACAGCTATCAGCACGCTGTCCAGTTGATGAACAAGGCGGATGAATATGCCACGAAAAAGGACGTCCCGAAAAAGCTGCTGATCGCAGTCGCCCGAGAGGCAGTACAAACTGCCGAAGATGCCCGCGCCATCGCAGTCAAGAAGATGGACGAGGAGCGCCAAGCCAACGAACGCCAAGCCTCCGCAGACGCACAGACTCGGTCGCAGGCGCAAGCTGACGAGGCAACCAGGCAGAAAGAACAGGCCCAGTCTGAAGCAGCCCAGGCCGCCGCCGGCGCCGCCAAAGCGAAATCCGACATGGCGGAAAGTCAGGCTGCATCAGCAACTGCGATGGCCGCGGCCCAGGCGGATGCAGAAAAATCCCGCTTAGCTGCACTGGCGGAAAGCGAGCAGGCGCGCAAGGCCGCCGCCGGGCAGGCCGAGCGGGAGAAACAGGAATTGCGCAACAAACTGGTGGAGCAGCTGAACCTGATCCTGGAAACCCGCGACAGCGCTAGAGGCCTCATCGTCAACATGTCTGACGTCCTCTTCGACACGGGGAAGTACACTCTTAGGCCCGGGGCTCGTGAAAAGCTGGCCAAGATCGCGGGCATCGTCCTGGCGTATCCCAGCTTGAAGCTCGAAGTGGAAGGCCATACGGACAGCGTCGGGACTGACGAGTACAACATGCAATTGTCCGAAAATCGTGCCAATGCGGTTCGCGATTTCCTCGTTCAGCAGGGGATTAATACCTCTTCTATTGCGGCCCGTGGATTCGGCAAAAGCCAGCCCGTGGCAACCAATGATACGGCGGCAGGCCGGCAGCAGAATCGTCGAGTGGAGTTGGTCGTTTCGGGCGACGTGATCGGAACTCCGATCAGTCACTGATGAGCCGAGCTGTAGCGGTAGTCCTCAGTAGTGGCGGTCCTGGACCGCCACTACTGATATCAGAGGACAGAGCCTGAATTCACATCAACTCGTCCCCATCGCTGACAGGCGAAAGCGGCTCCAATTAACCACGGCAGCTCCTTTCACCAAAGGGGACACTTTTCCCGGAATTCGGGCTCAGTCCCCGATTCTCCCGGAGCAAGCCGAGCCGTCGAAGGTCGTCTTGGGTCCGTTTTGCCTGCCCAGTCAGTTGTCGAAGTGTTCCGATCGGGAAGTTGTCAGATTCTTCATGGAACGAGACGCTCACCCGCCGGCCATCGGAATGTCTGAGGCGGCGATGGCGCGGCCCTCAGCCGAGACGTACGCGAAATCCCACTCTGAGACTCACTTGGTACAAAACCCCCCGGTCACGTCAGCGGTATGAGGTCATTTCCACACTTCAGTAATTGGCTCGGCATGGCCATCGCCGGAGTTTAGTGGGAGCAATCCGAAGTTGTCTTCAATTGTCCTCAGAACGCTGTAATGAGTATATGTTTTTGTAATCTCTCCGGGCTTCACCATGTCTCCCAGGAAAACGGTATAGATTCGCTCAGTCTTGTCGAAATACTCTGACTCGTCGAATGTGACAATGACGAGAGTTCCCTTCATCTTCTCGTCCAGAGGAAACGACTCCTTCAAGAATTTGTTCAGCCAAGTCGAAGCTTTCTTCAATCCCCTCCCGGGTCGCAACACGGGATCGTGCCCGTCGTCGTCCGAGTTGGGGCTGTAGAACATGTATCGAGGGAGAGGATGCTTCTTCGGGTCGCTTCGGAAGTCTTCAACGTCAGCGACAAATCTATTGTGTGGGTCCTTGGTAGAGACGGACACTACGTTGCCGAAGCTTTCTTGCTGAATTTTCGCAAAACTCAAGAACGGGACGTGCTTTCGAACGTATTTTCCACGGTCACCAAGAAAAGGTTGGGGTTCTGATGGGTAATCCTCAGCGTAGTTCTTCCAATCCAGGAAATCAGCGATGGTCCGATGGCTATCGTCGGCGGGGAGAGTAATTTGGTCGTTGCTTCGAACCCCAAACAAGCTGCCGCCAACCATGGCCAGATAATTGGGGTAGGATGGGTGAATCAAAGCCTTGAAGTTGCTGAAGCTAGCTCCCATCTGTGCTAACTGCGCCAAGAAGGGGTCTTTCATTGCCGAACTGTAATTCTGGTTCTCCAGCACGATAATCAGCACACGATCGAAATGCTTCCCAGCACTCACAACCGGGGCTGGGGCTGAAGCCGGCGGTAGGGCTGGCGGTAGACTTGGCGCTTGGGCTTGTGGAGGGCTGCCCGCGCTAGCTGGAACCAGAGTCAGCGCCTTCAACTGATCGAGCGCCGTCAGGACGCTCTGCCAGCGAACGGCGTCTTTTTTCGTTTCGATAGGAGCCGAGAGATCCGAATAGAAGTCCAGGATGTTCTGGCGCAGCTCCGGTGACGTCCGATCGAACTCTCGCTCGGAAAGTTTGGCCAGCAACTTTGCATAGGATTCGTCGGTCAGTGTGTACTCCGCTGCCTTGGTCATTTTGCCGGTATCGAAGTCAATGTTGGAGAGTTGCAGGGAGTCCGTTCGCAATTCTTCAAGATAGGCTCGATATTGATCCACAGTGGTATTAATGCTCTTAAAATACATCTCCTCCGTCTTCGGGGTGGGGTTCTTGAACGCCATCGCTTTGAATGGCCCTATTTTCGGCATGTAATGCAAGAGCACTGACAACAGGCGCGCGCCGAATCCCGGCTTTGTGTATTCCTTTCCCCAGTTCCTTTCATAATCGGAGCGCGAAAGACGGTAAAGGAACTTTCGTTTTGAAAAGCTGGGTTCTTCGCGCATCATGTCTTTCTTATGGGTCCGCAGCGCGACCCGAGTCATCTCCGGGATCAGCCGGCTGACAGCGTAACGGTATGACCCGATCGCGAGGTCCTCGTGGGAAAGCACGTCTTTCAATTCCACTCCGTAAACGACCGGAAAGACGCGCTCCAGCAAGGGCTTAGACACCTGAAACCCGATAAAATCGTGATATTGCTGCGATGCATAACGGCTCTTCGCCACCTGCACCATGTCGAACCCGAACTCCGTTCTGATGTGCGCCGTTCTGTCCTCTGCATATCTGACGGAGTTGCCGAACTTCGCCCGCAGCTTCGGGTATTCAATCGCAACGGCTTGGTTGACAGCCGGGTGGCCGGCAATGTCTGACGCATAGTGTGATAAGGCACCCATGGCAAACGCATACTCGTTAGCGTCCTGACTCTCGAACAGCAACTCGCGAACGAAGTCCCCGCTCCGAACGTAATGCGCCAGATCGCTGAATAGCTGGCTGCCGAATGGGTAGTAGCCCATATCCTGGATTACGGCGCCGCCATAGGCATAGGCGTGCGCCTCCGTAATCTGGTCCTCCGTCAGCGCCGGAAATCGCTTGAGCAGCAGAGGACGGATCTCATCTTTCCAGAGCAGGTCGACAATTTCCTCATGCGTCAGGTTGGAATACGCAAACAAGCCACCGGCGCACATCAGCAAGACACAGAGGACGAGTGCAACGACTGGCGTTTTTCTCATGTTTCGTTTTTCCTTAACGACGGTGAACCCGGAATTCGCGCGCCAGACGCTCGTCGCGTCTGGCGCGATGGTTGTTTCCCTTCGATGACTTGCAGTTCTCCCCCTGGATCGCTTATAACCGGTCAAACGTTCGTCCACGCGAGGGAGAGTATTTCGTCAGCGTGCTGTCCAGGCCCTCGGCCGCACGAGTAGGATGCACTGTGCCGTCAATCAGAATTTCCTTCGCGGTCACCCTGCGTCCATAGACCTTTTGGTTATCGTCTTCATCTTGCTTGTACACCGCCCCGTCGAGCGACGCCCCGCCAAACAAGCCCCGTGAGCGCGAGTAGCTGAGAATCTCCGCATGGAGTTGAGCGTCGGTCGCGCCTTCCGCGGAACGACCCACCGGGCCGGCCGCTACGGATAATTCCCCGCCCAGCTTGACGCTGTCCTGAACCAGTTTTTTCATGCCTTCAGGGTTCATCACGAGGAAGACGACGTCGGTGGC
>JBAVYG010000584.1:0-2015 GCA_049698675.1 Terriglobia bacterium | reverse complement strand
GGCTCGCTACGCTCGCCACCCTCTCCCCAAGGGAGAGGGCTGTCTTCCCGACCCCTGCAACCAGTCCTGGTGCACATAAGCTCAGGCCGGGATCGCTTGCGTAACCTCAGGCTGCGAAGTTCTGAGGGCCACTTCCAGCTCGCCTGCCAATTCGTTGAAACGCCTTTCGAAGCTCTCACGGTATTTGCTGGGTTGTCCCCCAAGCAAGAGCGCCGGCCGCCCCTTGCTGTCGCGTCCGACCACGCCCCACATTCGCACGTGCGACATATATAGGGCCATCATCAGCCCTGCCGTCAGCAACAGGCACCCACTCCAGATCAGGTTCTGGCCGGGTTGGTGCGCGACTTGCAGCCCGGTCATGTACTCCATTTCCAGGTCCCGAAGTTGAAAGTTGATCCCTGACTCGTTGGGCGGCGCCATATCAGGAGCCTTGGGAAAGATCCACACTCCCGCCTGCTTCCCTCCTGGCAACGTCACCGCCAACTGGAGAGCTGGGTTGCGAGGCTCATCCGAACGTGAGGCGATCTGGTTCCCTTCCAAAACGAAATCCGGGATGAAATCAGCCAACCCCACTTGCGTGCCCTGATCGTGGAGGCGGGCCAGTTCTCCGGGCCGTAAGGTAAATGTCTGCGGAGGATACTTGTTTCCGTCCTTATCAGTCCAACTGGCCTCGAAGACCAACTTGCGGGGTGTCCCAGCGGAACCATAGCTCGCTTGGAAAAACCGTACCCCCTTATAGGTGAGGGGCTCGTTCACAAAGATTTTCTTTCGGACGACCTCGCGCCCGTTCTCTTCCACAGCCAATTGGCTCCAATACTGCTTTGGCGAACCGTCGGGGTACTTTTCCATGCCTGCATCGTCACACCGCACTGTAAAACCCAGCCGACGCGGTGCGCCCGGGGCCGTCATGGGTTCAACCGATTGGGTCCGCGCCCCGGGAGTCAAGCTAACGAATCCCTTGAAACCCCACAGGCCATCAACAATGGCGCCCGCGAAGATTATCAGCAGACTGGCGTGGACGACGTAAGGCGCCAAACGCGCTGTCCGGTGCTTCTCCACATAAAGGGTTCCCCGTTCCAAAACTTTCGGCTTGGGCGGGTAGCCCAGGTCGCTAAGTTTCTGGCTGGCGATGGAAAGCGCCTCAGCAGAGGTATGGAATCCAAGCGGTATCTCCTTCCGGAACGGCAGTTGGCGCACGAACCACTCGTCCGCCATCATGTGTGGCTGGGTGAACAACCTCCAAGCTTGGGGAAAACGCTCCAGGGATGCGAGCGTGATATTCGCTCCCAGCAAACCCAGGAGCAGAATGAACCACCAGGCATGGAAGACATCGAATAAACCTAGGGCGTTCAAGAGTCGGACGGTTTGCGGAGCATAAATCTGCTCGATTTGCCCTTCCCGCGCCATGGGCCGCTGCAGGATCATCGTCCCGATGAGTACTGCGGTCCCAAGTGAGCCCAGAAGAATCAAACCGCATTCCAACGAGCTAAGAAACCTCAAGAAACTGTCCAGTCTCGTTTGCTGCTTTGCCACCATTCGCTCCCACCACAAGTCTGAAGAATTCCCGGATCCACGACCCTGACACCACAAGGATGCGCATCTGCTGTGCCAGGGGGGACAGAAATGTCCTAAATCCCTAATCTCTTGAAAACACGCATGGACCTCATTTGCGGTCATCGAGTTTGGGGATCTTCCGTCACTTATTGCACTAGAAATTTGGGGCAAAAGTCGCACGACAATGCGCGAACAAACTCAATTTGTCGCTTTTTCGGGGCATGTGAAGGAACCAAGACCTAAATTCCTCAACAACTTGAGAATCCGCCCTCAGGGAATCAAAAATGCTGACAAAAGGACAGCTATCTTAGTGGAGTCAACTTCTGAGGAGGCCTTAATGAAGACCTTTGCTGTTACTCGCAATCCAAATGAAGTCCCTGTAAAAGAGCTCACCCCTGCCCCCAAGCCCGTTCCGATCGCAAAAGAGGTGATGCCCGTGGAAATGCAACCAACCTTTACCC
>JBAVYG010000583.1:0-11135 GCA_049698675.1 Terriglobia bacterium | reverse complement strand
CCTGTCAAGTCCTTTTTTTGGGAATGCGAAAATAGGAAGGGCTCAGGAGAACTCGAGGGGAACGCCGGGAGATGCGCGGTTCCTAGCTACAGTCGGAAGCGCCTATCTGCCGTTTCCGAAGCTGCTGATGGGTCGGTAGTGATATATAGTTGCGTTGCTGGCTAAGAAGTATTAAGGGTGACCTTGGATAGGTCCGAGGCGAGCAATTCGCTGCCGATCTCTTGGAGAGGCTTTGGTGGAGGCTCCATAACTGGAAAAAGAAACACGCAATCTATGAATACATCGTTGACCAGTCGAACGCTCGGATCGAATCGAATGATCGAATTCTTGAAGGTTATACCTTGAACTAAGTTTCTCAGAACAAATCGTGCGTTGTCTCTTACCTTGATGAGGCCGGGTGGATTGCTTGCCACATTATCCAGCGAACTCTCTGGTTCTAATGCAACCTTCTTAACGTCAAAATTCGCCTTCGAAAATAACGTGATGATCTGGAAAGAAACGGTCCAATAACCCGGAGAAGTTTTGAGGGGCAATTCTGCCAATGCTGTCTTAACTTGCTTCAGTTCGTCACGATGCAACTTCAGGTCCTTTGGAAAAACAGCGGAATATTTCTGGGCTATCAGTTCCCCATGCAAAATCTTTAATTCCCCTTCGATCTGACTTGTCCGCTCGTCAATAGTCGTCAGCTTAGACGCTAAAGGGTCGGTCTGTGATCTGATCCTGCCATCCACATACTCGTTAATCTGGCTGTGAAAGGCATTTGTTATGAGTGCGCAAACACCTAAGACCGCCGCTACAATTAATCCCGCGATTACCTTATGTTCCCCCGCTATCGTCCACCACGACTTGCGTATGCCCAGTTGAGCTTCGATAGCCTCAAGGCGTTCTTTCGTGGTAGGCACGTCGATTAATTCCTGTGGTTCAAAATCTTTGAGAGGTAATGGATTAAAGACTTCAAATATAGCCGTGGACATTCCGGTCTCCGCATGAGACAATCATGCGGGGCCGTATCATGTGCATCGGGTGCGCCTACACCTGCCGCACCGAACAGCCTTTGACTACCGATATTTTCCCGCCCTCATCCTACCAGTTTGGGCGCGATCCTAAAACTATCACTGGAGCGTGCCGAATGCAAGCCACAACTACCAAACAGACAGAGCTTATCGAACTCCACAAGCGAATGAAGGGGGATCAAGAGGCTTGTGAAGAGGCAGGGTTACGCGCACACTACGAGCATCTTCTTCTTTCCTTGCGGAAGGTAATCGAATCGCATGGTCCCACGCCGGAGTATTACAAGTGGATCAATTCAGCTTCGTCCACTTAATGTCTCCGAGTTGATTGCCGCGACTATCAAGATTCACTTGCGCTAACCACGCTTCGGCGCTATACAGGTTCGCGCGGACAACAATGGCCTTTTTGTCTTCCGCGCTGAGATCAGCCGGAGCATTCGGTGTAACCGCTGTCTTGACCTGCACAAGTAAAGCTTTGGTGATGTGGCCATACACGTCTTTTATCGTTGCTTCAATGTCGGTAGAGCCAGGGAGTTGCGTATTCTGCTGGCAAGTAAACCCCTTGGATGCAAGAAAGGCTGTTACGTATTGTTCACCATAACTTCCAATTTCCGCTGAAGTCATTCTTATACCCTTCCTCTGGGCACACTACACCTCTTGATTTTTACTTCACTTTTTGCTTGACAGGGGTGAAAGTGTACTTCTAAGATGGAAGGTGTTGGGACTTCCGATCTGAGTTTCCAGATTTCCCCAAATCAAGATTCAAAGACTAGGCACCCTGGCAGGGGTGCTTAGTCCGTGTCTATGACACCACAGATGCCACGGCTTCGTCAAGGGAAATCCACAATCCGTTGTGCAACTTTCGCATCTGACATCTACATATAGGGATCATAGAATTTCTGAGATTCCCCACACATGATCGGTGATCCCGGCTTCCATCGCGGGAGTCACGCGCAAGGTTTGATGCACGCGGCAAAAATTGTACCAGGCGAAGTACAAGGCGAGCATTGCGTAGAGCTTCTCCCATTTTTTAGAAAATGCATTGGTCAACCGCGTGAGCCTCCGCATTTGCATTCTCATGGTCAAGTTCTGGCGCTCGGCATGTGAAGTGCAAACTTTGCTCATGTCGGGGTTGCCGAAAATAGGAACCTTTTTGCATCCGGTACACTCGGCGGGAGAGTACCGAGTTTCGCTCTCGGGAGTTGCGGAATACAACTTGACCAACTGCGCGAAGTCTACCCCTTGCGCTCCCAAGCTGAGAACAACGGCATCCCTGTAAGGCGCGAATCCATCCGTGCTGATCTGGAAGCTTCCATCTGTGGCCGCAGCCAGCTTCTCCGTAAAGGCAACCGTATCCCGTTCGGTGCGTCTCCCCAAGTGCCAAGCTAGAATCAATTTGCTATGGCGCTCAATGGCAACAAATGTGTAGGCGTCGCCGACCGTGATTTCATCCCTCCCCTTTTTGGCTTTGGTCTTTTCCTTCATCCCGACGTATCCCCACAATTCATCACATTGCACGTCTTTGACTCGCAGCCCGTGGATGCGCTCGTTCATTAACTTCTCACATCTCTCGCCCGCGAGACTCAGAAGATTCAGGATCGTTCGCGGATGAACTCCGGTTATTCGGGAAGTGACGCGAACCGAGCAACCCTCTACCAAATGCTGCAAGACGCTCGTAGCCTTTTCTTCAGCGAGAATCATATCCCCGAGCGGTCTTTCGTGCGGCTCCGTGAACGTCTTTGTGCATAGGCTACAACGGTATCTTTGCAGTCCATTTCGATGCTTCCCAAACTTCCTAGCTGGCGCGTTGCAGGTTGGGCAGTTCATTTTGGTTCCTCTCTCTAACAACGCAAGAGTATCAAATGGCTTAAGCATTGTCAAGAAAAATCTTCTTGACAATCGTGAAAAATCAGCCTAGTGATGGTGATGTGCGGCTTGAGACACTGCAACCTTGGCCCTGGGTGATGAATCTAATCCCAGGAGGAGACCAGGGTGGACTTTAAAAAACAAGATGAAACACGTGAGCCGGGCTCGCTTCGCGACTCCCCGGAATATCCTCGCTCGGAGTCTCCCATAACCCGTGCTGATGCGAGTCTCGATCTTGCGTTAGATCGAATCTATCGAGTTTATGGTGCTGATCTCTGCGCATTTTTCCGGGATGTCGAAGCTGACATACTACTCGAACGCCGCGAAGAGGTAGGCGAAAATAAATACGGTCCCCCAGATGCTTGCTGAGACGCATGTGTGATCATACCTGATTCACGATTTAGGCCAAACCCCGCCAGAGCCATATACATCCAGGGAATAATTAATCAGCAACTGGTTGACCGCTTGACACCTCAGATTATCCAGCTTCATAGCCAGAGTCGGGAACCCATTACTGTATATATCGACAGTCCAGGCGGAAGCGTGCCAAGCACGGATACGATCCGTAGGCTGCTATCCGCTCCAACCCAAGATGGCAGCGACCGATGCTCAATCGTCACGGTGGTGACCACGCGAGCTGCTAGTTCCGCTGCGGACTTGCTATCTTTTGGTAATTATGCCCTAGCCTATCCCGAAAGCACAATCCTGTATCATGGAGTAAGAACTTCTTTCGACCGACCCCTTACAGTTGAATTCACCTCCATCCTAACGGAAAATCTCAAAATGACGAACGACAGGCAAGCGATGACGCTAGCACGCGAGTCCGAATGGCGAATTATGTTTCGGTACGTGTCGCTGCGTGCTCGATTTGACGAATTTCGCGCAAATGCAAAGCAAAAGTCACTGACGGACTTGGATTGTTTTCTAGGTCTTATCTCCGATAATATCTCCGGGTCTGCAAAAGAAATAATCGAGCAAGCGAAAAATCGACACAAAAGGTATGGGTCTCTCCTTGACCATGTTGCTGCTGTGAGTGCTCGCTTTAAGAGCCTTACAAAAAGAAGGCGCCGAGCAGAAAGCGAAGGCATCACATTAAAGGCAATCATCAATTTCGAAGTTAAGAGCAACAAGGAAGATGAATCGTGGACGTTTCGAGACGGAGGCATAGCGCGGTTAAGCGACGATTTTTCCCTTCTTGAGGAATATATGAGTAGCATCCGCGGTGAACAATTCAAACGACTATGCCAGCGCTGGGGGAATCTGATTTTAAGCCCGGATGAGAAGAAAGAATTGGAAGGAATTCATGAGGAGAATTTACGCTTCGAAGAAACAGTGAAGAAAGCGAGGCCCCATTTTGGCCCGTTATGGTCTTTTTTCGTAGCTCTGTGTCACGTGTTGCAAGAAGGCGAAAATGAACTCAGTTCCACAGATGCTTTCTGGCTAGGGTTAATAGACGAAGTGATTGGTCAGGGCTTGCCGTCATTACGCATGATTCAGGAGTTTAAGCCAGATCCTGAGCCTGTAAGTGCGCCAGCGGATGTCCCACAAGTGGCGCAGGTTACTGCTTAATTTTCTGTTTGTTCAAGGCCCACCTTGCACGTGCTGCCTTTCTAGCTATATCTTTTCTTCTCTGTGCAGTAAGATTTTCTGCTCTCAACTTTCCACCCTTCAGACCACCCTTGCGTCCGGCAACCTGTGCCTGAGCGTCTTTGGCGCTAGGATCGTAATCTGGCGTAGCGGCGGAATCATACTTGGAAAGGAATTCATTAAAGATATGCTTGGCGGTTTTTATCGGGTCTGCCATGCCTCAAGTTTAGCACGGCCTGGACGAAGTCAAGAACTTTGTCGAGGTCCGGCAACGCAACAATATCACACTACCATGTTTTGGGCGGCCTTGCATTTTGTTGCTTACAAGGTCTATACTTATCTTGGCGAACGCGCTTAGTGGGCGAAAGCCCACTTTTTTGTTAGTCGCGAATCTTGTCGGGGTTTCCCCCATCGGATTCGCCGCAGGATAGGAGTGCAAGGCGCACGGCGATGCTCGAGGGTGACCTGGAGAAGATCACGGAGATGGCCCAACGAGTCACGGTCTCTGAAGGCTTGACACTCGTTGAGGTGCAGCTCAAGGGGGGTCGCGGAAGCCAGCTCCTGCGCGTCTACATCGACAAGCCGGAGGGAATTTCCCATGCGGATTGTCAGCTCGTGAGCGAGCAATTGAGCGCCATGCTGGATGTGGAAGACCCTTTTCCGGGCAGCTACACGTTGGAGGTATCATCTCCGGGTCTTGACCGAGAGCTGGTGAAGGCCAGCGACTTTGCGCACTTTGCGGGACGAAAGGCGCGGGTGGTGGTGCGCGAGCCAGTGGACAATCAGAAAGTCCTGGAAGGACGCTTGGCGGGCTTTGAAGCGGGTCGTGTTCGGCTGGACTTGGGCGACGCCGGCCAGAAGGAACTCGAACTCTCCAATATTCAAAAGGCCCGGCTCGTGGTGGAAATCTGAAGGAGGAGTCCAGAGTCGAGAGTCGAAAGTCGAAAAGGCGACGGATAATTGCGTTTGTACTTTCGACTTTTGACTCTCGACTCTGGACTGCCCCGCGTTGCAAGCAGGTAGTAGGAGGACACCGGTGACGACAAGTCTCTTGTTCCAAACCATTGACCAGTTGAGCCGCGAGAAAGGTATTGACGCGCAAATCATTATTGCGGCGGTCGAGGATGCCGTCCTGGTGGCCACGCGAAAATACTACAAGTCTTCCGAGGAACTCCAATCGCGTTTCAATAAGGCAACAGGGCAGGTCGAGGTCCACGCGGTCAAGAAGGTTGTGGAGGTGGTCCAGGATCCCGATCATGAGATCGGCCTGGAACAGGCGCTGAAGATAGACTCGCTGGCGGTAGTGGAGGGCGAGGTACGAATTCCCAAAGCCACGGATGTGCTGGGGAGGATTGCGGCGCAGGCTGCGAAGCAAGTGATTTTTCAGAAAGTCCGGGAAGCGGAACGCGACACCGTGTACGCGGAGTACAACCAGCGCGTGGGCGAACTGGTCAATTGCACCGTGAAGCGGGTGGAGGGGCCGGATATTATTGTTGACTTGGGCCGGACGGAGGCCCGCATGCCGCGCAAGGAGCAATCGCGCTTGGAAACCTACCAGATCGGGGATCGCATTCGGGCGGTGATCACGCAAGTGGACCGCGCCGCGCGCGGCCCGCAGGTGGTGGTCTCTCGCGCCGACGCGATGCTGGTGCAGAAGCTCTTCGAGATGGAAGTCCCCGAAATCTACGACGGCACGGTGGTGATCAAGGCGATGGCGCGGGAGGCGGGTGACAGGACCAAAGTCGCTGTCTTTTCCAAGGACCCGGACGTGGATTGTGTGGGCGCCTGTGTCGGTATGAAGGGGATGCGCGTACAGTCCATCATCCGTGAGCTTCGCGGGGAGAAAATCGACATCATCGAATACAACGAGGACCCGCTGGTTTTTGCGGCGAACTCGCTCAGCCCTGCCAAGATCAACCATGTCTCGATTCTGGAATTGGAACAGAAGCATCTGGAAGTGATCGTGGATGACACGCAATTGTCCCTGGCGATCGGGAAGAAAGGGCAGAACGTACGGCTGGCGGCAAAGCTCCTCGGCTGGCATGTCGATATTAAGAGCGAAGAGGAGAAACGCCAGGAAATCGAATCCCAGATGGCTGCCATGGCCTTGCGCGGCGCCTCCATTTCGGAGCTTCACGGGCTCGGCGACAAGACGCTGCAGCGCTTGCGGGAAAAGGGCATTGAGACGGTCGAGCAACTGGCCCAGATGACTCCCGATGACCTGACGCAAATCCCGGGTATCGGGGAAAAGACCGTGGAAAAAATCCGGCGCGTGGTGACGGACTACTTCGAGCAGGACGATGAATCCTCCGCAGCCCTCGCCGCCGCCGCAGAAGCGGAAGCCGTAAAGGTTGATGAACCACTCGGTGAGCATCCCGCTACCCTCCCGGAGGCGGCGGAGGAGATCCCTGAAGAGAAATCAAGTCCCGAAGGCGCCGCAGCCGAGGTTTCTGTTCAGGCGGAAGTCGCCGAGCCGGCGCCTGAGCAAGCTGAATCCAGCGAAGAAGAGGGATCAGCCGGAGGGAAAGGAGAAAAAAAGGAATGAGATAAGACTGTCAGGGTGCTCAGTGCTTCAACCCGCAGACTTCAGCCTGCCCGTCAATTGACGGGTGGGAAGCAAGGGAGAGTAATCAAGAAGACAGAATGGGCAACATACGAATCAACCTCTTGGCGCGCGAGCTGGAGGTCAAGAGCCACCTCATCCTGGAGTATCTTGCCGTATTAGGGCTTGAGAAGAAGTCTCATTCCAGTGCGCTTGACGACGAGCTTGCCGACAAGGTTCGGGAACATTTCCGTGTCTTGAGTGAAGGGGGACGGGCTGCTGAGGAAGCACCCACTCCGCCCCCGCCGACTCCTGTCGTGAGCAAAGAGCCTGCTGCGGCGGTCGTGGAACCCAGGAAGCTCCCCGACATTATCAAGGCTGAGCTGCAACATCCTTTGACGCGTTCCCTTGAAGAGATTAAGAACGCAGCGCGGCGGGCGGTGATACCGCCGCCACATCCAAGAGTGGGTCACGTTCCGGGGACGCTGATGCCGCCAGCGCCGGCCGGGCTGAAGCCCTTGCCCCCTCCCTTTGCTCCTCCTCCTCTCCCTCATCCCGCTGTCTCGGCTGCTGCTCCAGGTCCAGCTATAGGGGGGCACGTTGGTCCAACACCGCCCCAGGAGCCTCTTGTACGGCCGGGGGTCAGTCCCCCACCTTCTCCAGCGGGGGCGGCGGCGGTGAGGATTGGAGCAGAAATACCTGCGGCTGCTGTGGCGCGGGGCGGCGCGCTGAGGGAAGTCCTGCCTAAGGCTGCCGAAGTCTCGCACCTGGCAGCCAGTGCCATCGCGCATGGCAAACCAACGCGAGCCGCGCGGCTTGTGCGCCGCGACCCCTCGGCCAGCCAGCCGATCTACCCGCACGTCATAAGACCTAAGGTTGCGCCTGTGCGCCCTGCGCTTCCCAGGAGGCCCGGGGAGCCACGGCCAATGCATCCCACTTCGGCTCGACCGATAGCAAGCGCGGCAGCCGGCGCTCTTGCTACGGGCGGCGTTCCATCGGTACGGCCTCCTGTGGCGCGACCCTTGGGCCCGCCTCAACGTCTTCCGGGCGTGCCCCCACCGCTGGCACCCAAGCCGGTTCCCCCGGAAGAACTTCCACCCACGCGCAAGATCACGATTACCGAGGGCATAGCCATCAAAGAGCTTTCTGAGAAGCTGGAAGTACGCGCCAAGGATGTGATCAAGCGCCTTTTGGACAAAGGTGTCTTCGCGACCATCAACCAAACCCTGGATGGCCAGACGGCGTCCGAGATTGCGCGGGCGTTTGGAGCGGAAGCGATTGTAGTGAGCTACGAAGAGGAAATCCTCGAGGAAGAGAAGGTAACGGATCGGCTGGAAGACCTGCAGAGCCGCGCCCCAGTCGTCACCGTCATGGGGCATGTCGATCACGGCAAGACCTCCCTGCTCGATGCCATCCGTCAAACCAATGTTGCGGCGCACGAAGCCGGCGGAATCACCCAGAGCATCGGCGCCTACCAGGTGGAAGCGCAAGGGCGCAAGTTGACTTTCATCGACACGCCCGGCCACGAGGCCTTCACTATGATGCGCGCCCGTGGGGCGCGAGTCACGGACGTGGTGGTACTGGTGATCGCCGCCGATGATGGGGTAATGCCCCAGACCCTGGAAGCCATCAACCACGCCCGTGCGGCCAATGTCCCCATCGTAGTAGCCATCAACAAGATTGACAAACTGGAGGCACAGCCGGAACGCGTCAAGAGGCAACTTACGGAGCACGGCCTGATGCCGGAAGAGTGGGGCGGGCAAACGGTAACCGTCGAGGTCTCTGCCAAGCAACGGAAGAATCTTGATTTGCTTCTGGAGATGATTCTCCTGGTCGCCGATCTCCAGCAACTCAAGGCCAATCGGAAACGACTGGCAACCGGAACGGTGTTGGAAGCGAAACTGGATCGAGGCCGGGGCCCCGTGGCCACGCTCCTGGACCAGAACGGGACTTTGCATATCGGCGATTCCTTTATTATCGGCGCGATTTACGGCAAAGTGCGCGCCATGTTCGATTACCGCGGGCGGCCGGTGATTGAAGCTCTGCCTTCCACTCCGGTGGAGGTGCTGGGCCTGGAGGGTGTCCCACTGGCCGGTGACCGGTTGCAAGTAATCGACGATACTCTCAAGGCTCGGCAGATTGCCCTTCATCGCCAAGCCAAACAGCGTGAGGCCGCGCTGGCCAAGAGCGCCCGCCTGACACTCGAGCAGTTGCATGCGCAACTGGCCGCCGGCGACGTGAAAGAATTACCGCTGATCATCAAGGCGGATGTGCAAGGGTCGGTGGAGGTTTTGGCGGACACACTGAACAAGTTGAGCACGGATAAAGTCAAAGTGAGGGTCATCCATGCCGGCGTCGGCGCCGTCACCGAGACGGACGTGTTGCTGGCCTCGGCTTCCAACGCGGTGATCATCGGTTTCAATGTCCGGCCGGAGCGCAAGGCGACTGAACTCGCCCAGCTTGAACGGGTGGACATCCGCTTGCACACCATCATTTACAACGTCACCGACGAAATCAAGAAAGCTATGACGGGCCTCCTTGCGGTGGTTTTCAAGGAGACGACATTGGGCCGGGCGGAAGTGCGGGACACTTTCCGCATCTCCAATGTCGGGACGGTGGCGGGTTGTTACCTCCAGGACGGTAAGATCACTCGGGAGGCGCCGATCCGCCTGATCCGTGATAGCGTGGTGGTTTTCCAGGGCCGTGTGAGGTCCCTGCGGCGGTTTAAGGATGATGTGGCCGAGGTGAGGTCCGGGATGGAATGCGGGATTGCGCTGGAGAACTATAATGACGTCAAGATCGGCGACGTGATCGAAGCCTTCGTCAAGGAAAGGGTTCCCGAACCTGCCATGGCCTGACGACCGTTAACGCTCAGGGGTGAATGCGATGCCCGTTGGTCTACTGACCCTGGAGATCCAGCTCCCTTACGCCCACTCCCTCAAGGAAAAGCGAGCCGTCTTGCGAAAGATGCGCGATAGGCTCCGGTCGCGTTTCAACGTGGCCGTTGCCGAGTTGAACCACGAGGACGTTTGGCAGCGCGCCACGTTGGGCGTGGCATCAATCTCCGATAGCCAGCCGCTGCTGGAATCCGTCTTCCGCCAGGTATTGGCCGAGTCAGAAAAAATCCTGGGTGAGGACGTGGCGAACCATTTCGTGGAATTCTTCTGAAGTCGAGAAGTCGAGAGTTGAGAAGTCGAACATTTTCGACGTTTGACTCTCGGCCTCTAGACTGTTGCGAGTGCCCTCCGGGCCGGGAGTTCAAAGTGCCCGGCTTCTCGACTCCTCGACTCTCGACTTCTCGACTGGTATTTCAATGACGGTTCCCGGACATCGGGCAGAGCGATTGGCAGACCGGATTCGCGCTGAAGTAGCGGAGATGATCTCGACAGCGGTGAAAGATCCGCGCATCGGGTTCGCGACGGTTACGGGGGTGGACATGAGCGGAGATCTCCACCACGCGCGCGTGTCCGTCTCGGTGCTAGGGAGCGCCGACGCCCGGCAGAAATCGCTGGAAGGACTGACTTCCGCCGCAGGCTTTATACGCCACGAACTCGGCCACCGGCTCAGATTGCGGCGGACCCCCGAGGTGGCCTTTGTGCTCGACCATGCGGCAGAGGAAAACGAAAGGCTTGAGATGCTCCTGCAGAAATTGAAGAAAGAGCAGTAGCCACGGCCTGTCCGTCGTCCGTAGTCAAGGGCCGAAATTCGAAACCCGAAACTCGAAAATCGTGGCGAGTTTCGAATTTCGAGTTTCGAATTTCGCTTTTCGTCTTAACTGATGAATGAGAACTGACAACTGGCGACGGACAACGGACGACGGACGTCCTGAATTATTACGACTCCAGTGCCCGCAACTAACTTATGATTGATGCTCAGGCTGGAATTTCCGGGGTTCTCATCATTGATAAGCCCGCAGGGATCACATCGCACGATGTCGTAGCGCAGGTGCGCCGGATTCTGGGCATTCGCCAGGTTGGACACTTCGGCACGCTGGACCCCTTCGCCACTGGCGTGCTTCCAGTTTCGGTGGGAAAGGCGACGCGCTTTGCCCAATTCTACCTGAAGTCGCGGAAGGCCTACGAAGGGACCATCCGGTTCGGGTTTTCAACCGATACCTACGACTCCACGGG
>JBAVYG010000582.1:0-2573 GCA_049698675.1 Terriglobia bacterium | reverse complement strand
GGGCAGTATCGACGAAGCTTTCCGGCATTTTAGGGTTGTGCTTGCTGGTACGTCGCAATATGACGGCAATGTCTTTGGCCTGGCTTGGAAGGCTACCGACGATGCTGGGAAGATTCTTCAGCAACTGATTCCTGAGCGAGTCACCACCGAATTCAGTTATTTGAATTTTCTGGTCGCCGGGCATCGCTTGAATGAGGCACAGGCCGTCTGGAAACGAATTGTGGCCGGGCGAGAAGCATTCTCTCCCGCCCAGAGTTCCCCATACATTGACAGCCTTATCGGCGCTCAACGGGCGGACGAGGCGTACCAGGTTTGGACTGACCTCCAGAAAAAGGGGCTCATTCAATACTCGTCGTTGCCATCCGAAAAGAATCTCCTCTCCAATGGCGATTTCGAGGACGAATTGTTGAATATGGGCTTTGACTGGAGAATCGTTTCGGTTGAAGGTGTCTATGCAGGTCTGGATACCTCGACCTATCACTCGCCTAGTCACGCCCTCTTGGTTCAATTCCCGGGTAAGCAGAACCTGCTGTACCAGCACGTTTACCAGTACGCAAAAGTATCACCCGGGCAATCCTACCGCCTTCAGGCCTTCATGAAGACCGAAGACATTACAACCGACAGCGGCCCTCGCCTGGAAGTGTACGATCCTTACAATGTTGCAGCCTTGGACAAATCAACTGACGATTTGACCGGCACTAGCGACGGATGGACCTCTTTGCTCTTGGATTTCGCGGCTGGGCCAAAGACCGAGTTGATCGTGCTTAGGCTTGTCCGTTTGCCAAGCAGGAAGTTCGACAATCTCATTTCGGGGAAGGTTTGGCTGGATGACGTTCGGCTTACTCCCGTGCAGAAATGAAATGCTTTTGAGAACTGTTCTCGGGTCCGCGGTCTGCGCCTGAATTCGAGGTGGGTCGTCGTTGAAGCGGGCATGATTCTTGTTGACATCGCCTCCGTCGCATGACATAGTCTTGTTGTTGACTCCAGTTCCGGGTTGAAGGTTGAGTCCGGGCTGATGCGATGAACAGAAGCAGGCGCTTTGAACTCTGGATCGGCGGCACCCTGGTTGTAGTGTGCCTGTTGCTTCTAAACGTCCTGGTCTGGCGGTTTTGGAAAGAGCCAACCCTGAGGGTCGTCGGGGTGGACGTGGCTCGATCCGTTTCATTGGGCGAACACCTTCCAGCCGCTTCCCACAAACAGAACGAGCCACGCCGCGCTGAGGCAGCGGTTAGTTCAACTGCGGCACCAATGAGCAGGCTGCCCCTGCTGGCTCAAGCCGCGCGGCATCCCTTCGAGTCTGAGCAAGCAAAGCGCCTCGTCTCTAAGCCTCCCGCCGAGGCGCATCCACAGGCGATCGCTCCACCCCAGCCCAAAACGATCACGCTGAAACCTCTTAGCTATGTCGAGAAAGCCGATGGCCGTGTCGAGGCGATCATCTCTCTGGGGAAGCGGGTCCAAGCCGTGCATGGGGGCGAGATCTTTGCACTCAATTTCAGGGTCTCGAGGATCTCTTCCTCCACTGTGGAGCTTGTAGAGAACTCAGCCCCGGCAGCAGAGCCCCACCTCGTGGCGGAGATCGGACGAGGTGTGGCGCAGGCCCCCGCTAACAAGGCGCGGCAGGTGCCCACCCGGTCTACTCCCGAGGTACTTTCAAACCCCGGCGCAAATCGCCGAATCGCTGTCGGTTCTGCTGCCAGCGCTTCAGAACCATCCGTCGGCCAGGAATTAGGCTATGTGGAAAGAGAGGATGGTCGGGTTGAAGCAATCGTCGCCGAGGGGGAGCATGTTCGCCTCGCCCCGGGGACCAAATCGTTCGCAAATAGTTTCCGCGCCCCGGCGCCCACCCCGGCCGACCTCGAGGTAGCGAACGCGTTACCCCTTCCAATCAATCCGCCCGATTCAGTTGGCAACGAATCCCAATCCCTTCAGACAAGCTCCTCCACTGAAGAGGCTGGCGCGCCGCCTCTGGTGGCGTCAGGGTCGGAGTCTTCCACCGTGGACAAGCTGCAAGGAATCCGTGGTAACAATGGAGAGTTGGAGTCTGAGCAGTCCGGTATCATGCAGCCCGAACCCCTGGCTGACTACTCAGGCGGTCGGTTTGAAGTGAAGATACCGCAAGCCGTTGTGCCCACCTCGCCCGCTGTTGGACCCACTCTTCCTTCGGACGGGAGGGGAACTCAGTCGGCAGTCAGTACCCTCGGGTATGTGGAGAAGGCTGGCGGGGAGAAGGAAGCCATCGTCGAAGTCCTCGGTCAGGTGTACTTGGTGCACGAGGGCGAGTCGTTCGGCGAGAAGCACGGAGCCTTGCAAGCCACAGCTTCTTCTGCGGCAGCTCAGGCCACGCACATGCCATCCACTGCACAGGTACGCCCGGAGATTTTGGGATTTGGGGCGGGCGCCGCGATCCAAGGAATTTTCGCGGTACAGGTGGGAGCCTTTAGAGACCGGAGCAATGCTGAGAGGTTGAAGGAGCTTATCGAACCTCAATTCGGTCCGGTCATCATTCAGGACTTCGGAGGCGGCGACGGCCTCCTTTACCGCGTTCGCGTTGGTCACGAGAGCACCGAAGACGC
>JBAVYG010000581.1:0-5216 GCA_049698675.1 Terriglobia bacterium | reverse complement strand
GGAAAAAACAGTACATGGTAGGCGGTAGGTGGTAGGTGGGGGAAAAACAGCAACCTGCCTACTGGTTACTGCCTAAGGGCGGGACCCGCGCTACGCCCCTGAATCCTGACTCCTGAATCCTGAATCCTGAATCCTTCTCTTTATGGTTGAGGCCCTGCCGCAGGCGGGTCCTGCTGGGCGTCGGGAGGGGCGGCAGTGTCGCTGACTGTATCGGCGCCGGCCTTGGCTCCACCACTGGCATCCAGCTCCGCCGGCAGGGGATGCGGGCCGAGACCGAGCTTCATCAGGGATTTCGCCTCAGGAAGGCCCGTCACCGGGAACCCGTGATCGGCCTGGTAGCGTCGCATCGCCTCGCGCGTCTGATCGTCCCAGCGGCCATTAGGTTGTGCATTCAAGTAGCCTACCTGGACCAAGGCTTGTTGAATTTCTTGAATACGTTCCGGCTCCGGACGCAAGTGTGCCCTCCGACGCCGATCCGCGGCGGCTCGCCTGGCCTTGGAAGAAACGTGCCGTGTCGCCGGGTGGTGCGCGGACCGGTGTTGGCCCGTGCTAGCAGAGGCCCCATGAGTACTGTGCTTGAGGGGCGTGTGGGACTTCGGCTTCGTCGTGCTAGCGCTTTTCTGTGGCGTGGTGGTGTCAGCAGGTAGCTGGATCGGCAATATCCACACCAGCGCGGCAAGGAGCACTAGTCTTGCGTAGGTTTTCTTATTCCAGTGTTTCAACTTCCGTTTCCTCAGACCCTTACGGCAGGCGATCCGCAAGGAACAGGGTGGTATACGAGTGCGGGCCGCTGCCTCGTGCAATAAGCAGCAGCACATCCTCCCCGGATTTCAGGGATGATTGTATGCGGTTGAAGTCCTCTGCTGAAGCGACCGCATGATGGTTGATGCCCAGAATGATATCGCCACGCTGAACGCCCAAGTCGGAAGCGAATCCGCCCGGCTGGACGTTCATCACCAAGATTCCCTGTTTGCTGTCCAGATGGAGTTTATCAGCGAGCTCCTGGGCTTGCTCGCGAGTCAGGCTCTTTACTGCTATCCCGAGGACGCCGGAGCTTCCCTCCGCAGGAGTTTCCCCGCCCTCGTTTCCAGGACCTTCCTGCAACTCGGCAACGATCTTATTACGGTCGCCCACCTCGACGTCCGTGGTCAGCGGTTTTCTGTCGCGAAGGTATTCCATGCGGAGCTTCTTGCCAATTTCGGTGTCCGAGACGATAGCCACCAGCTCGTCCGCATTCTTGATAGGTTTCCCGTCGATGCTCAAGATGACATCCCCGCGCTTCAACCCAGCGCGCTCGGCAGGGCTGCCTGCTTCCACCACATTAATGACGATGCCGTGATCCGTTCCGAAGCTTCGCAGTAAGGCCGGATTGTTCTGGCTATAAAACTGAACACCGATGGCGCCGCGCCGCACGCTGCCCGAGGTAATAAGAGCGTTGTAGACCTTACGGGCCGTATTGGAGGGAATGGCAAAACATATGCCATCATAGGTGCCCCGTTGCGTGGCGATAGCCGTGTTAATCCCAATCACCTGCCCCGCGAGATTGACCAGCGGCCCACCGCTGTTGCCGGGATTGATCGCCGCATCCGTCTGAATGAAGCGCTTGAACTGCCCCTCCACTCCACCCTCGATGTCGCGTCCCTTGGCGCTCACGATACCGGCGGTTACCGTAGAATCCAAACCGAAAGGACTGCCGATTGCTAACACCCAATCGCCAACTCGCATGGCGTCAGAATCGCCAAATGAGGCAGCCATCAGCGGCTTGTCCGTGTCAATCTTGATAATCGCGAGGTCCGTCCATCGATCGGAGCCGATGATCTTAGCCTTGTACCTGGTACTGTCGTCGCCGTGCAGGGCTATGTTGATCCGGTCAACCGGCTTATCCTCACCATCCTGCGTAACCACGTGATAGTTCGTCAGGATGTAGCCATTCGCACTCAGGATAACTCCGGAACCTAGACTTTGTTGCTTGAGATCCCCCATCGGGGCGCCGGGCGATTCGAAGAACTTGTCGAAGAAATCACCGAAGGGTGTCTCGTCAGGCCCGCGAAAGCGTCGGCGGGCGACGCGGACCGTGCTCTCGGTGTTAATGTTCACGACGGCAGGCGCGAGGGCATCCGCAACCTGGGCAAAGGAGCTTGATAGCTCTGCAGGTGAAGGAGGAGGAAGCAGTTTGGCGTCCCGAGCCACGGGCGAACTTCTGGCGGCACGCACCCCGTGGGAAACCACCGTGCCGATCAAGATTCCGATCCCCAGCGTCACCACGATTACGACCGCGGGGAAAAACTTACGTCCGCTCGTGCTCATTCCGCTTGCCCTCCCAACGCCCGCACCGTTCTCCAGCGGGCACACAAATCCATTATAGCATCACTGTGCCGCCGAACTCCGGCGCACTTTTGACCAAGGTATTCGCCTTCTGGCAACCGTTCATCCCACCGCTAGCCTTCCACCGGGCAAGGCTGGCTGCCACCCCAAATCTCCGAGATCACCATGCCCGCCAGAATCAGTCCCGAGCCCAGCAGCACCCTGCCTCCAAAGTGTTCCCCAACAACCAGCCAGGAAGAGAGCGCGGCAAATACCGGCTCCAGTGCGAAGATCAGCGCCGTGTGCGCGGCTGGGGTGTATTGTTGCGCCCAATTCTGAACGGAGAAAGCCACCGCAGTTGCCAGCACCGCCGTTACCAGGATTGCCCCCACCAGCCGGCCGGTCAAATGCAGGGTTTGATCCGGCACAAAGGGAAGCGCGCCTAAGGAGAGCAGACCGACCACCAGAACCTGCACAGGCACGAGATGGATAAAGGAAAACTTCTTCGTATAGTGCCCCACCAGGACGATATGAACCGCGAAAGAAAGTGCACCCGCCAGCGTAAGTAGGTCTCCCCTGTTCACCGCTGCCATGCCTGACGGGGCAACCAGGAGATAGATCCCGAAAAGTCCCAAGACTCCCCCCGCGAGGGTCGCAGAGCCCATTCTAAAGCCGGAGAGCATCATGATCACCGGCACCAGGATCACGCTGAAACCAGTGAGGAACGCGCTTTTCGAGGGCGTGGTATATATCAAGCCCCAGGTCTGAAAGAGGTATCCTGCGAACAAGAATAGTCCCAGGATTGAACCGGGAAGGATGGTACGTCGATCCACCTGCCCTCGCCCCAGAATTGCCAGAAGAAGAAGTCCGGCGAGCATAAACCGCACGGCCAGGAAAGGCAGTGGAGAAGCGTCGGCGAGCGCCCCTTTGACGACCACAAAAGTGCACCCCCAGATGGCGGTAACCACCACTAGGAAAACTTCGGCTTTTGTTCTGGTACTCAAAGATATCCACCCCCGGAACCTGGGGACGGCGCCTCGATCCTCTGAGGGGTCGCAAGGTTCTTTGGGCAAAGGATGGCCGGAGGATTGTCATTCCGAGCCGAGCGAGGAATCTCGCTCTGTGCCTCGAGCTTCTTTGGGCAAAGAATGGCTGGAGGGCTGCAAAATTGATTCATTGATTCATCGACTCATTGGTCCATTGATTCATTGGCTCATTTCACCTGCCGCTGTTTGGTCTTTGCAATGATTCAATGATTCAATGAGTCAATGAATCAATTCGACTCACTTCTTTCCGCTGAAGTCCCCCAGTAAGTTCACAGACCTCGGCTCATACTTTTGCCCGGCCGTCGAGTGGTCAGCCAAGGCGGGCCGGTAAAGTGTGTGGCAACGCTCGCAGCGGTAAACCTCCGCGGCTCTGCCGAACGCTTTGATGGCTTCCTTTTCCTCCGCGGTGGAAGAGAGCCGGTGCGGATCGTCGTAATACCAGCGTTTGAGGTGGCCGACGCAAAGCTCTCCCTTCGCGTCTTTCTCATCACAAGCCCTCTGGCCGGGTTTCTTCTCTTTGACTTTGAAAGCCACGTCACTCCCCCGGAATTGATTCATTGATTCATTTCTCCATTGAATCATTGCAAAGTTAACAGTCGACAGTCAACAGTTCACAGTTCGAAGCTCATTGATTCATCGGTTCATTGATTCATTGAATCATTGAAAGTACAACCGAAGGAGATAGGTTAAATGAGTCAATGAGTCAATGGATCAATTTTCAGTACTCGACTTCCACCAGGCAAAGTCCCTGGGCCGGAGCCGTGGGACCGGCCATGGTGCGGTCGCGGGCTTTGAGAATTCGGATGATACCACCTGGTTCCAACTTCCCTCCCCCGACCTCCAGGAGCGTGCCAACCATGTTACGCACCATGTGGTGAAGAAACCCATTCCCGGAAACCTCATAGATCAGCATGGATGTTCGGGGGTGGCGGAAAATTCGGGAAGCGAATACTCTTCGTATCCTTGCTTTTTCGATTTTGTGCGCAGCTGGCTGGCCACCGCTTCCACTGTCCCGGCGAGGCGCATTTTGCTCTTCGGATAGGCCCTGGTGTTCCTGTTTCTCAGCGGACCCATCGACGGCAGCGAAGCTTGTGAAATCGTGTTCCCCTTCAAATAGTTTCGCCGCCTCCGCCATACGCTCACCGTCCAGGGGAAACGGATAGTGCCAAACGAACCGCCAGAGAAACGGTGAGCAGACCGGAGCCTGGAGAATCCGGTAGCGATAAGTCTTCGAACGAACGTCGTACCGGGCGTGAAACTTGGCAGAGACTTCGTGGGATTCCTTAATGCGCACTGTGGGCGGTAGAGCATCATTCAGTGCTTTCACGAGGTTTTCGCAGGGGATACGGCAATCCGTTTTGAAGTTGTCCACCTGGTTCAGAGCGTGTACTCCGGCATCGGTCCGCCCGGACCCCCAAACCTGCGTCCTTTCGCCGAGAATTCTCTCGATTGCCGATTCAAGGCACTCCTGCACCGTCAGCGCATTCGACTGGCGCTGCCAGCCATGAAAATCCGTCCCGTCGTAGGCGATGAGCAAGCGGATATTGCGCATAAAGCAGTGGTCAGTTGACAGTTCTCAGTAGTCAGTTGCGCCAGTCCCTCCGGCACCCGCTGCTAACTTACACCAAATCGGGCGCCACAAACAACTAACCTCCACCTGCTCGCAGGGTCGCGTCAAAGTCCGCGAAGTTCCCCGAAGGGGAACAAGATCATTAGCCGTAGGTGAAACCTACGGATATGGTGCAAAAAGATATCCGACCCCGCAGGGGTCGAATATTCAGGGGCGACGCTTCCCGTGGGTTTCACCCACGGCTAATGACTTTCGGCCCCTTCGGGGCCGGCCCGCCGACCCGACTTTGACGCGAC
>JBAVYG010000580.1:0-2611 GCA_049698675.1 Terriglobia bacterium | reverse complement strand
TCCTCGCTCCTCTGAACAGGTCGACCTCCTCGGTGTGTGTTTTAATACGGTCAATCTTTTGGAGGTCTGTAGGGTTAAGGTACTGGCCCGCTAACGCGACAGGCTGCGTCACCTTGGCGGCTTCGGTGAGGGATTTGCCCCCTAAATCGATGCCGCGGTTGTAGAGGGATGCGAGAGTGACCAAATCGTGTTTTTTGCAGTTGTCCACAACATCAATGATCATGCAGTCGATTTTTGAGATTGGGAAGCCATTCTCACGTGCTTGGTTCAAATTGAGGTGGCGCTTACTTAGTTCGTCCTCGATTCGTGTTCCCCGACCGATCATCTGGACGAACAGAACCTTGCTCAACGTGGGACGCGCCATCACAATACATTCAATCCCCCAGTCATCATAGCCCTCACTAAGCACTAGGCAGTTGCACAGGACTTGCAGGCTTCCCTCCTTGTGTGCTTCTATTTTCGCCTTTCGATCAGGGTCTTCACCCCATACGGCTTCTGCTTTGACGTGGCAGTACTCGCGGAAAGCTGCGGCCAACTGTATTGCATGACTTCTTGTGACCGCAAAAACAACAGTCTTGCGCTTAGGGGCAAGCTTTCCCCATTCCTTAGCAATAAGGCCGTTACGTGATCGGTTATTGACTTGTTCGTCCAGTTGGTGCGTAACGAAGTCGTCCTCGCCCAGGACTACGGAGTCTAGGTTTTCCGTCGTCCATACTCTGCGGCCTCGAACGTCACAGAGCCACCCCGCCTCGATTGCTTGTAAGAGCGGCATGTTGTAGATGACCTCTTCGTATACGTCCGGGACTAGGATTCTCTCATCGGCTCGGTACGGAGTCGCTGTCACACCGAGCAAGAGCTTGTGATTCCTGGGTGCAAACAAGCCGAAATGTCTAAACACATTCCTGTAGGTCTGCGTAACGCTGTGGTGAGCTTCGTCGCAAACGATGACATCGAAGGAACTAGGACTGAATTTCAGGAGCCGCTCCAAATTGCCCCGGCCTACGCTTTGAACTCCGGCTATCACAACCTTTTCCCAACCCGTGCATCTATCCAAACCCATCTCGATCCCCAGCTTCGTCAGCGGGAGGTCTGGATTCCAAGCTCGGACTTTCTCATAGGTTTGGTCCGCCAGCTCTGAGCGGTGAACGAGGACGAGCATCTTCCCTAGGAATTTGTGATGCTTCAGCAGGCTTGCAAAAATGCAAGTTTTACCGGTTCCAGTCGGGAGCGCAAGTAACTGGCGAGTGATTCCCTCTTCCCATTTCCTCTTCGAGATGCGGAGTGCGTCTTCCTGATAGGGCCGAAGCTGCAACGATGGTATGTCCATGTTTGCTCCATAACCGCCTCACTGGCGCCAATTATAGCATGTAGATCGCGCACGCCCGGAGCAAGTGTAGCGCGGACCTGTTTTGTAGGTCCGCGGCTTTTAACTTCAAATCCTCGCGTTCTCTTCGGCGGGCAAACCCACGCGGTGGAGAGTCAGCCCGCACCGGCCATGTAGTTCGGCGGCGACACGCGACTCTACGCTCGGCGCTGTATCGAGGCAATAGGGAAGCGACAACAGATTCCCGGCGGGCACGAAAAGCCGTGGACCTACAAAACAGTCCCGCGCTACGCTTGCTGCTGCATTTTGTCTCTTGACAGGTGGAGAGGAATAGGCTAGGATAGTAAGTGGGGTTGTGGAGCAAACAGAAGTCAGAAGTCAGGAATCAGAATGAAGAGCATCTGCTTTCCGCCGACTGCCTTCGAAGGGCCGCAGGTCCGGAGAGCGGGACCTGCGCTACGACTGCTTACTGCCTACTGCATTTAAGGGAGGCGGGGTGGAAAGGGCACTTCGGAGGCGTAGTGGCCCTGGACAAGATGTCGCCGCCGACAGGAAAAGAAAGAACTCGTGACGTTGAAAATCGAACGAGCAATGCTGGAATGTCATTGAAAACAAAGGACCGCTGTGGAAAACTCGGCCAAGAAGCTGGAATGTCTCTGAAAACAAAGGTAGTTACGCGTTGAAGGCGGGAATGTTGTTGAAAAGAAAGGTAGTTAGTAGGTGGTAGGTGGGGGAAGAACAGGATTCAGGATTCGGGATTCAGGAAGTGAAAGGGTGGGTGCCAGGTCAGGGGCTGTTCATCGAGACTCCGCGGCGCGAATCGGCTCGAGGCTCATGAGGCAACCGTCAGGCCCCGAGGTGAAGCGGACGGTGACTACGGCGCTTGGGCCCAACTGCACCCCCATATGCTCCATGCGCGCGAGGACAAACATGCGCAGCGCATTCTCAAGGACAAGAGGATGCCAGGTGTAAAGCCCCACCAACTCGGGGGAGACACCTAGCCGGCTGGCAGCGGCAGAGCGCAGTGCTGCGAGGGCGGGCACTCGCTCGCCCTCCCGGATCTGCCACAGGGGTTGGAGCGGGCACTTCATGGTTAAGCTGTGAGTGGCCGGCAAGTAAGCGAGGACTTCCGAATTCCCTTCCGGTCGTGTAACGGAGAAGTAGAGCTCTTCTTTCGTCTGGGGCAGGACTTCGAGCCATTCCGCATCGACGCGGATGGAGACGCTCGGCAAAGCCAGGCGCCGGCCAGCAGGCAGCGCTGCAAGGCTGGCCGCGAGAGCGGCTTCG
>JBAVYG010000579.1:0-16308 GCA_049698675.1 Terriglobia bacterium | reverse complement strand
CGGGGGTTCCCTGCCATATCGCTTTCGCCGATCCCGAGCCCTGGCGGAACCAGCAGTCACCTATATTGACGTGTCAGACTGGGCAGAGGTTGCATGCCGAAAACTGAGTCGGGGCAAGGAGGGATCGGCTGAATTCGCGGATCCGGTCAAGCGTCCATTCATGCCCGCCGGAACGCAACGTGTCGCCCTCCGAAATCACAAGCCGACGACCCTCGTGATCGAAGAGGGCGACGCGGAAATGGGTGCCCCCAATGTCAATCGCTAGTGCGTTATTCCCCACCTACCCTCACTCATTCCCGATATCGCGATGCGAAACTCTGGTCTTATACCCCGCACCGACCAGGGCGTGACCTACCTTCTCGGCGATGGCGACCGAGCGGTGACGCCCACCCGTGCAACCAATCGCAATGGTAAGGTAGCTCTTGCCTTCCTGCACGTAATTGGGAAGAAGGTAGATAAGCAGATCCATCAAATGCTTCATGAACTCCTGGGTCTGTGGAAAAGAATCCATATAGCGTTGGACAACCGCGTCTCGCCCCGTTTTGCTCTTCAGCCTCGGGATATAGTTTGGGTTGGGGAGAAAACGCGCGTCGAAAACCAGGTTCGCGTCGGTGGGTACGCCGGAACGAAATCCAAACGACACCACGGAAACCAGGAGGGCTCGGCGTGCCGACAATCCGCCGAATTGCCTCTGGATGAGTTCTCGCAGTTCATAAACGTTCATCCGGGTGGTATCAATTGTGACATCAGCCAGTTGGCGTATGGGCTTCAGCAGTTTGCGTTCCAGCCGGATTCCCTCGCGCACTGGCAACTCGCGCCCCAAGGGGTGAGGGCGGCGGGTCTCCTCGAAGCGACGGATCAAAGCCTTGTCGGAGGCCTCCAAGAACACCAGTGACAAATTCAAGTGGCGGTTTCTGAGGTCTTGATAGAGGGCGGGGAGTTGCCCGAGCGCCGCGCCTTCTCGAATGTCCACCACCACGGCCGCAAGCTGTATCTTGCTCCCCCCTCGCTGACTCGTTTCCGTAAAGCGGGCGATTAAATCAATGGGCAGGTTGTCTACGCAGTGATAACCGAGGTCCTCGAAGGCCTTGAGAACTGACCCCTTGCCGGACCCGCTCATCCCCGTGATCAGAACGAAGTGTTTCCGATGCTTTTTGGCGGTCGCAGTCATAGAAAAGCAGTAGGCAGTAAGCAGTAGGCAGCCGCCGTGGCCAGTGTCATTCCGAGCGCAGCGAGGAATCTCGCTCTGAGCCCTTCCTCAACAGAGCGGCTACCCTGCGAAACCACATTGCGCAGTTCAAAGCCTTAAAAAGAACCCCTCACCCGACCCGCGCCGGCTGGGGAAACCGCCGGACGCGGGCCACCCTCTCCCCGAGGGAGAGGGCTGCTGCTGATGTGCCTACCACCCCCTAGCCCCCTCCTTAGAGAGGAGGGGAGTTAGCGAACTAGGTGCTTTCTACCTTCGGCTTTCCGCCTTTTCAGGGTTCGGGCTCGATCAATCCCAGGTTGCCATCTGGCCGGTGGTAAATGACGTTGACACGCTCGGTCTCGGGATTTCGAAATACCACAGCGCCGGCGCGCGACTGGTCGAGAGTGGAGATCGCTTCTTCGATGCTCATAGGCTTGATCGGAACTCGCTCGGCCTCGATCGTGCGGCGTTCTTCGTGGTCGATGCGCTCCAGGCCCAGAACGTTCAAGACGACCGTGGTGGCAGGCTTGGGACGGCGTTTGCGAGTGCGCGTTCTCTCCAGCAGGCGGACTGCCTGGCGTTCCAGCTTGTCCAGGGCTCCGTTTAGGGAAATCCGGGGGTCACCCGACTCTTCGACGCCCACTAGGGTGCGATCGCGAAATTTCAGGGTGACTTCTGCGACGCGGCGGTGCTTTTCCGCCGTCAGGATAACGTGCATCTCATAGGCATCGCCCAGAAGGCGGGTAATCTTTCGCAGCCTTCCCTGGGTGTACTGACGCAAGTCGTTGCCGATCTCCATCTGTCGTCCGGTAAACTCAACGTTCATGAGTGAACCTCCTCGAGACTTGAAGGGAGGAACAAGCGAGCGGCGAAATTCTTCAAGCTTTTACCCTGCGTTGGTGGGTACTGGGAATCCGCATGTCCTCGCGGTACTTGGCCACTGTCCGGCGGGTTACGCAATAGCCGACCTTCTGCAACTGCTGCGTAATTTGCTCGTCGGTAAGAGGCTTGGCGGGATCCTCTTCCTCGATCATTTTCTTGACGAGGCGCTTGAGGTTGATCAAGGAAGTCGCCGCTCCCGAGGGTCCTTGCACCGCTTCCGAGAAGAAATAGCGCAATTCGTAGACACCTTGCGGGGTGTAAGCATACTTATTCGCGACGGCACGGCTGACGGTGGAAGGGTGGACACCCACCTCCTCTGCAACCTCCTTAATCATCATGGGGCGAAGGTAATCAATTCCTCTGTCCAGGAATTCAGTCTGTCGGCGAATAATCGTCTCACAGACCTTGACGATCGTCTGTTTGCGCTGCTCGATGTTCTTGATGAGTTGAATTGCCGAGGTGAACCGCTCTTTGACGTAATTGCGCACCTCCCGCGTCGTGCTGTTCTCTCCCAGCAGGCGGCGGTAATGGTGGCTGAGTCGCAATTGGGGAAGGCCGTCCTCGTTCACGACCACCTGATAACTGTCTCCTGATTTCACAAATGCCACGTCGGGTTCGATGAGCCGCGCCTGCGCGTTGTTGTAACGCTGGCCGGGCCGCGGATCCAGCTTGCGGATAAGCTCCACGCAGCGCTCGACGGTTTTTACGGGACGGTCGAGGGCCCGGGCGATCTCCCGGTACTGCTTGTTCTGGAGCTGTTTGAGGTATCCCGAAACGATCTGTTGCGCCAACGTATTGTCAGGGGCAAGCGTGTGCAGTTGGATCAAAAGGCACTCACGCACGTCCCGGGCTGCCACCCCCACCGGATCGAAAACCTGAATCAACCCCAAGGCTTCCTGAACATCTTCCAACGAGTGCCCGCCTGTTTGCGCAATCTCTTCCAGGGGAGCGGTAACGTAGCCGTCTTCATTCAAATTGCCGATGATGGAATAGCCTGCCTCACGGACGGAATCCGAACACACGGAAAGGCTCAATTGCCATTCCAGGTGAGCAGACAAGGAAGTGGGCTGGGAGAGAAAATTCTCGAAAGAAGGTCTCTCGACAACCTCGGATTCAGGAGATCTAAATCCGGGGTCAAGATAGTCGTCGAAAAACGACCCGAAGTCGATCTCCTCAAACGAATCCTGATGGTCGCCGTTTCGGGCGACGTGCTCCGAAGAGGGTGAAGCATTGTTGGCACTTTCCGTCTTCTTGTCGACTTCATCGATAGTCGGAACGTCCTCCGGGACCTCTTCCAAAACAGGGTTGGCAACCATCTCCCGGTTAATCATCTCCCGCAACTCGAGCTTATTGAGCGCGAGAACAGTGACCATCTGCACAAGGCCCGGCGTCAAAATCTGCTTCTGCGCCACCGTGAGGTTCAGCCCGATTCTGGGAGAGGGTCCACCGCCCATAGGATTCAACAACCCGGGTGTAGCAGCTAGAGACTGGCGCTATACAACTACATTGTCAACCGGAAATTGTCGCCCAGGTAGACTCTTTTCACCTCGGCGTCATTGCCCAATTCTTCCGGCGAACCTGCACGGAATATCCTTCCATTATTAATGATATAGGCCCGATCCGTCACCTGCAAAGTATAGGGCACATTGTGGTCCGTGACCAACACGCCAATACCGGCGCCTTTCAGGCGCACGATGATTTTCTGTATATCCTGAACCGTGAGCGGGTCGATGCCCGAGAACGGTTCGTCCAGAAGAATGAAGGAGGGCGAAATCACCAGAGACCTCGCGATCTCCACACGCCTCCGCTCCCCTCCCGAGAGCATATACCCTTCGCTTCGCCTGACCTGCTGCAAGCCCAGATCCTCGATCAGCTCTTCCAGTCGCTCACGACGCTGGTGAGGGGTGAGTGGCAAGGTCTCAAGCACCGCCATGATATTCTCTTCCACAGTGAGTTTTCTAAATATGGAGGGCTCTTGGGGAAGGTAACTGATTCCGTTTCTCGCCCGAACGTACATCGGGAAGTCCGTGATGTTCACTCCGTCGAGGAGGACCCGGCCTGAATCTGGGCTGGTGAGGCCGACAATGATGTAGAAGGTTGTGGTCTTGCCTGCTCCATTGGGCCCCAGAAGCCCCACCACCTCTCCCTGAGCAATCCTAAGGCTGATATCATCAACGACTTTACGTCCCTTATACGATTTCGTCAACTCGACTGTGGAGAGAATCTGCATGGTCGCTCATGGCGCGACGCGGTGCTGCGATAAAGAGGGTGACCCCTTACCTCCGTCCACAAGAAGCCTATCATCGTGGACAAACAGTGTCAAACGTTGGCCTGTCGTGAAGCCCTTTTCCACATCATAGATGCTGGGAGGGCCGCCCGTCAGGACGATCTTTCCTGGGCCAGCGGAGTATTCGCCGTGCTCGCCTGTAGCTCGCCTTCCCGGCTGGACGACCACGACGTGCCCTTCAGCCATCGCGCGCTCCACCTCGGACTCTTGATTTGTCCCAAGTTGGGAGAAATAAATGTCCATTTTGTCGGCTTCCATGGTCGTCGCCTCGGTCTGTAACTTCACGTGACCACGGTAGCTCGCTTTGCTGCCCTCGTCGAAATACTCCAGGAAATCGGCACGAACCGTAAGGGCCCGCGTTTCGTGCCGGGGCGTTTCAGAGGATGGCGCCGCCCCCGCCGCATAGGAAGCCGGTTGGAGATGGGAAGTCAGCACCTGGGAGCCGGAGCTCAAGCGTTTCGCCATCCTGTAAACGTCCAGGCTGGACGATTCCACTACGTCCGCGCCCCGCCAGGCACGCACACTCCCCTCGTAGTGCACCACTTGGCTGCGCCGCTGGGCTACCATGCGGTCCGCCAAGACATTTGTGGGGTCGGGGGCTTGACCGTCCGGCATCTTATCCCCAGTTTCCAAGTGAGTGCTCTGCACCTTGCCGGTTCCTTCTGCGGTGTCATTGCGAAGATCAAAGTAGAGACGCTCGCACCTCGCCCTGCTCTCTGCATCCCATACCTGGGGACGCCCTGTCAGAGTCACACCCTGTGCTGCAGCCACGTAAACTGAATCCTGCGCACTGGCATTGCGGTCGGCGTCACGGAACGTGTAATTCCCTGATTGTCTGACCTCCTTCAGGGCGTGCGTTACCTCGTCAAATGTCGCCAATAACTGATCAGCCGTGCTTTCTTGGGCGACACTGCCAGGAGGTGCGTTCCTTGGTGGCTGAAAAACAATATGGGTCGGTTGGCGGCCGCGAAGCGTCTCGAGACTGCTCTGCGCATTGAAGGCCATCAGGAACTGTCCGGCAGTTATGACGCGCTGGCCCACCTTGGGATCGATAGGGTCTACCACAAGTCGGCCAGGGCCGACGGTTTGTGCATCCTTAAGACTCTTCCCCTCCGGCCGAAAATTGAACTTCAATTCTGCTGCGGTGAGCGCCTTCTTCTCCGTCGTCGGCCGCTTTGCTTCTGCAACAACCTGGCCCAGGGAAGGTGAAGATTCAACCCTGAGTTGTACGTTATCCGATGCATCTCCGCTTTGAAGTTTTGCGGGAACGCCGGAAAGACTAAGTTCGACTCTTTCCGCGAGGAGGTGACTGGTGCTTCCTTTTTCCTGGGATAGCCCCGCCACATTCCCTTGGGCTGAGAGATGACGCAATGCCCCTGATGCCGGGTCGAAGTCGCCCTGAGCGCGATCAGCCGAGAGTTCGACCAGCCTATCCGCGGAGGATTCCGAAGCCTTAACGCTGCCTTCCATATCCCCCCGAGTGACCCGATTTGCTTCATTCAGAAACACCTTGCCGCTGTCAGCAGAAACTTTGCGCTCCCCTTGCGTTGCCTGGATTGGACCCCAAAGCATTACCTGCCTGCTTAGCTTGTCATAGCGAAGGCGGCTGGCTGTGAGCTGCAGGGGGGGATCCGAGGCGTGGCCAATGTGTGGTTGTAACTGCACCACCACGCCTTTCTCAAGCTCCAACGAACCATCCCTCGTTGCGTAAACCATTCCCTGGGAGGTTCCGGTAGCCGGTCCGATGCGAAAGCGCACCTCTTGGTCGCTCGTTACCAGCGACCCCTCGTGTCGGTAAGACACCTTCGAAGTCTCCAGAAAGACTGTCTGCCTTCCCTTCAAACCCGCAGCCGGCGCTTTATCAGCTTCGGCATTCAGTTCAATGTGGACAGGCCCGGAGCTGAAAAGGTCTCCATTTTGGCCGTTGTATTCACATCTTTGGGTGCGCATGATGTCGCGGCGCTTTCCGGTTCGGCCGAACAACTCCACCAACACGTCTTCAAGGACCGTTGCTCCTCCCTGCTTGAAGGACACCGTGCGAGCCGCATGAACGGTAAAAACACGCCGGCCCTCGTCCGAGCGCGTGAACGTGTACCCGGAAAGCTTTTGATGAACATAGATGGGGACACTCTGGGGCAATACCACCGGTTTCTCTTTGTGGGTGGCCGCGACCCAGTAAGCCACACTGATCACCAGAGTAGTGACCGCCAATGCGCCACCCACTACCCAAGTAATCAGGTTCTTGTGCCGAGTTTCTCGTTGTCCTATGCCGGTCGTTCCCACGAATCAAGCACCACGTCAGCCCGGATTTCTCGCCACGCTCTGCCGTTTCGAGTTGGGCGAGCGGAAGGGCGGGGTTTTAACCCCGCCGCAAAGCGGCTCCCAACCTTCTATGAGGAGACAATTAGGGGCGCCGGTAACGGCGGGGTTAAAACCCCGCCCTTCCGCATTGGTGGCGAGAAATCCCCGTAAGCGGTCGGTGGCCCGTCGCCCGTTGTCTGTTGTTGCCAATCCCCAGCTTTCCCCCTCCCTTACACTTGCTCTTCTGACTTCTGCCTCCCGCCCTTAACTCCGTATCTCACTAACCACCAATTGCAGCCTCCTCACATCTTGGAACACATTCTGGTCCAGGGTGAAAGCCATGTCGAGCGATTGTCCGGGGGCGAGGGTGGCGCCTCGCTCAGCCATTCCCCACCCTATGGCGTCCAACGACCTCGGCCCGCAGGCCACTCTTAGCTTTAGATGCTTTTCCTGCAGGATTCGAGGCCCCATCAGGAGGCGAAGATCCCGCGCCGCCAGGACGGGGGTGGGATTGCCGCAGCCATAGGGGGCCAGCGTCTCGAGCGCCTCGAATAGAGGCCAATCGATTTCAGCTCCGCTCACCTCGGCGTCCACGCGCAGGACCGGATCGAGATCATGCGGCTTCAGCACGGCACGGGCGTAGCGCTCGAAGCGCGTTTCCAACTCTGCGATTCTGGCCGAGGGCAAGGCAAAACCCGCCGCCATGGCGTGGCCGCCAAAGCGTTCAAACAAGTCCTGCACGGCGCTCAGGGCGTCGAATAGGTGAAGTGCCCTAATCGAGCGCCCGGACCCTACCCCCAATCCATCCCCCACGCCTATCACCAGGGTGGGGCGGTGGTACCGCTCCACGACGCGCTGGGCCACGATCCCAATCACCCCCCGGTGCCATCCTTCGCCAGCCAGCACGAGGGAGTAGCGCTCCCTTTTATCAGGCTGGCGGTCCATGATCGCTTCAATCTCACGCAGAATCCCGTCTTCAACCCGTTGCCGCTCGCGGTTGAGTTTCTCCAGGCGGCCGGCAATCTCACGCGTCTTCTGCGGATCGGAGCACGTGAACAGGTCAATCACATCTCGCGCATTCTCCATGCGGCCCGCCGCATTCAGACGGGGCGCAATGCGGAACCCCACGTCCCCCGCCGAAATCTTGCGGCCTTCGAGCCCGGAGACCTCGAGTAGCGCCTGCAAGCCAGCCTGTGAGGGTTGGCGCAATCCCTCCAGGCCGAAGCGCGCAATGACGCGATTCTCCCCCACCAAGGGCACGACATCTGCAATGGTCCCAATCGCCACAACCTTCAAGTAAGACTGCAGAACGCGACCGGAGAGCCTCTCGCCCAGCAAAGCCTGCACCAGCTTGAAGGCTACGCCCACCCCCGCAAGTACCTTTTCAGGATAGCCGCACTCCGAGCGGTGCGGGTTCAGGATGGCGCAAGCGGGGGGCAAATGCCCGTCCGGCAAGTGGTGGTCCGTGACGATGCAATCGAGCCCCAATTCGCGCGCCCGCGCCAGCGCTTCGTGCTCCCGGATGCCCGTGTCCACGCTGATCACCACCCGGAAGCCTTTCGCCGCCGCCTCCTCTACCGCCGGCACGCGCATCCCGTATCCATCGCTCATGCGATGTGGGATGAAGGCCTCAACCTGTCCACCAAGTCCCCGCAGCGCGGTCAGCAGGATCACCACCGCCATGGTTCCGTCCACGTCGTAGTCACCGTAAATCAGGATCTTCTCTCCCTGCTCCAACGCACGACGCAAGCGCGCCACGGCAGGCTTCATGTCTGCCAGCAAGAAGGGGTCGTGAAGCTGATTAAGAGCAGGATTCAGGAATCGCTGGGCTGACTCGGGATCGGTGACTCCCCGCAGCACCAACAGCCGGGCGATGATATTCGGAACGTTCAATTCGTGGGACAGGCGAGCAACCGCGTCCCCATCGACAGGGCAGATTTCCCAACGCATGTTGAAAACTCATCCTGACAGAAGATGCAGAGGGTTGCAAGAGACAGACTGATAACGGCTGCTGCGGCTGTGTCGCGTAGAAGGTCTTTGTGGCCTGACATCGCAGGCACGACGTCTTCCACCAAGCTCGGGTCGCCACGTTCCGCAATCGCATCCAACGCCGCTGCTCGAACGGTCCAACTTTTGCCAGGATCGAAGCGGGAATTTGCACTAAAGCAGAGGGTGAATCTTGCGCAGCCCGTGAACTAATCTGGAGTCTTGCAGATAGCAAAGGAGACACGCTTTTAAGGCTGGAATGTTGTTGAAAGGATAGGGGGTTGCAGGTAATGCGAAAGTCAGGAGGTAGAAGATGAGTTCCAGACCCCTGACAAAGCAGCGCCCCGGCCTGTCGGCACGGCTCCCCAGAAGCGGAAGGCAGCGAGGGAAGAAGGAAGGAAGCAATTTAGACTTCAATTCAAAATCCACAGTTCAGAATTCACGACTCAGAATTAGCCTTACCGCGTTTTTCGACGAACGACTAATACGGCCGGACGCCTTCGCCCGCGAGGGCGATACTGTCGCGGGTGCTTTTCTTGACGACGTACATGGCCTCGTCAGCCATGCGCAGGATTTCCCTGTGGGTGCGGCCATCGGCAGGGAATGCGGCCACACCGAAGCTGGCGGTCACCTTGATGTTAAGATTCTCCTCCTGGAAGAAGGCCTTCGAATCAAGCAGATCCTTGAGGCGGCGCAAGACGATCAGAGCGTTTTCTTTGGAGGTCTGGGGCAGGATTATCACGAATTCGTCGCCGCCATAACGAAACGCATAATCGATCAATCGCAGGTTACTCTTGACGAGATCGCCGATCATCCAAAGGAGCTTCGAGCCCACGAGATGGCCATGAAGGTCGTTGACCTGCTTGAAGTGATCGAGGTCAAAGAAGATCACGGAGAACTCGTGACCGTAACGGGTGGAGCGGTAGATTTCCGCATCCAGAACGAATTTGAGATGCCTGGCGTTATAGAGGGCGGTGCAGTCATCAATAATGGTGAGTTCGTGGATGCGTTGCACATACCGTGCATTTTCGAGTGCAATGGCTGCGTAGTCGGCGAGGCTCTCTAAAATGGGTATATGCTCTTCCGAAAAACTCTGCTTCCCAAGGCAGTTCACGAGCTCGATGACGCCCAGAACCTGTTCGCGGCCTTTAATAGGCACGCAGAGCACGGAATGGGTATTGGGCTGGGTGAATTCATCGATTCTGGAGCTGAAGCGGATGTCGCTCCGGGCGTCTTCCACTAACACGGACTCTCCATGCTTGGCCACCCATCCTGCGACGCCTTCTCCCAGCTTGAGGCGAACGTCCTTCAGCTTCTCAGCGCCATGTCCAATGGCAATCTCAAAATACAATTCCTGAGCCCTCTCATCCACCATCAACAGGGACCAAGCGTCCGGCTGCAGCAGCTCAGTGATCTTCTCCATGACGGTCTGGAGGATTTTCTGCAGATCGAGGGTGGAAAAAAGGGCCTTCCCGACCTCATGGAAGAGGGAAAGGCGTTCGATTTGGCGCTTGAGTTCGGCGACCTCTTCCTGCGGACCCATAGGTATTCCTAGGCTTCCAATCTCGTCTTATGTCACTCTCAGATTATTAGGGCACCCTTATCAAGCTCAATGGTACACAAGTACCGTTCGGGACGGGACCGCCCTACGTCGCATCTTAGGAGACTACCGACCCTCCCAAAACGATTGACACCCATCAGGAGGCTCAATAAGATAAACTAGGTGTAATCTTGGTGAGCCAAAGCGAAGAAACCATTCCGATGGCAGGATTCGGCGAGTATCTACGCCGGGAACGCGAAATGCGAGGCGTATCTCTGGAGGAGATATCTACCGCCACGAAGATCAGCATTCGCTTTCTCAAGGCCATCGAGAACGAGGAACTCTCAAAACTCCCCGGAGGAATTTTCACCCGCAGCTTCGTACGGACCTATGCGCGATACCTGGGTTTGGACGAGGAACGCGTCTTGGCGGATTGCCAGCTTGCAGGCCAGCAGAAGCCAGAGGTTGACATTCGCCGCATTACGGCGAACCGGGCACGGTCGAACGGCGCTGCCTCACGGACCCGGCTCATCGCCTTCCTGATGGCAGGTGTGCTGCTGGCCAGTGGTTATGCGCTTTTCCGTCACTCGCGCCGAGTCATGGAACAGCAAAGCAGCACGCCGATGGTCACTCCGCAGAGCACTACCGCACCCGGCACGAACCCGCCCCCTACCGCCGCCCCCGTACAACCCTCTACACCGGCCCAGCCGGAAAACAACCCGTCGCTATCGGCTACTTCCGCCTCACCCACCGCCGGCGCCACAACTGCCCCCGGAACACTTCAGGGCGGTCCGCCTTCTCCGGGTGCCAAGGCGAACCCACCCAATCAGAGTGTGACCTCTGAGGCTACCAGCGCGGTTGCGGCCCACACTGATTTGGTCCTGCAAGTGGCCGCGACCGAGCGTGTCTGGGTGGCTGTTGACGCCGATGGGAAGACCGTGCTGCAAAAGGTGCTGAACGCCAACGAGGTCGAAAACCTGAAAGCCCTCGACTCCTTTGATGTCACCATCGGAAACGCTCAGGGCGTCGTTCTGACTCTGAACGGAGAGACCCTGAAACCCATGGGGCGGCGCGGCGAGGTGAAGTCGATTCATCTTACGCGCGACGATCTGAAAAACGCCGCCCCCGAGAGATAGACCATTTCCGAGCGACTGGTCGAGACAATTCGCGGAGGAGCTATCCCCGAAGTGGTGCGCCGCAAGGCATGCCGCGGCGAACTGCCTGTTTCCTTGCAGGAGAAGATTGAAATCCTCGTGCTCCTCGCCGTGGACAGGGACGAAGAAAGCCGGAGTAGCGCTTTTCACACCTTGGAATCCTGGCCCCCGGAGGAGCTTCAGCAAGAGCTCTCAAACCCCTCCACGCCCGTCGCAGTGCTGGAATTTGTATCGTATAACCTTGTGCCCGGCCGCAAGGAATTGGGGGACGCTCTCCTCCGAAACCCAAGCCTGCCCGGCCAGCTTCGTGAGTGGATCGAGGACACTGCGGCCCTTTTCGCAGAGGCTGAAACCAGCGAATCTTCCGAGGCCCTTGCCCCCCTTCAGTTTGCCGACGAAGATGGGGATTCAAACCCTGAGGAGAGACCGCAGAAGAGAGAAACGGTCCTGCAGAGAATCCGCCGCATGTCCGCTGTCGAGAAGGTCAAGGCCGCTCTCATCGGGAGCCAGGAGGAGCGGATGATCCTGGTCCGCGATCCCAACAGACTGGTGGCGCGCGCCGTTTTGCAATCACCCAAACTCTCGGACCACGAAGTCGAAAACTTCGCCTCCATGAAGGACGTCAGCGATGAAGTCCTGCGGCGCATCGCCCTGAGCCGCAAGTTCAGGAAGAGCTATGCGGTGGTCCGGGCGCTGGTCAACAACCCTCGAACACCCATCGACGTGGGCCTCCCGCTGCTCCGCCGCATCAACGACCCCGATTTGAAGTGGCTGGTCCTTAATCGGAATGTTGCGGACGTCGTCCGCAATGCGGCCCAGAGAAGAATCAACCAGAAGGAAGAAGCCAACAAGCTGAAGCTCCCGGGCAAGCATTAACAGTGCGGCCTTCGGCCGCAACTGAACACTGGGTTTTTCATTGCCGATTGCTGATCGTGGGAGCAGAAAATCGAAATTCGAAAATCGAAACTCGGCTCCGCTGGGTTGCAGCGGCGTCTTTTGCGAGTTTCGAATTTCTAGTTTCGAGTTTCGAAGGTCGGCAATCGAAAATCGGCAATTCCGACCAACTTCGGCCAAGCAATGATCGCAGACTCATCCACCTTCCTGCGCTAAGGCCGGCATGACGGCGTCGAGGAGGCGCGCCAAGTCCTGCGCGGCGGCTTGGCCGGTTTCCAGCACTTCTTCGTGGCTCAGGGGGTTTCGGCTGAGCCCGGCCGCGCGGTTCGTGATTATGGCCACCGCCAGCGTGCGCACGCCCATCTGATGCACGGCGATAACTTCCGGCACGGTGGACATGCCCACAGCGTCGGCGCCAAGTGTTCTTAGGGCGCGGATCTCCGCCGGCGTCTCATAAGTCGGGCCCAGGAGTGAAGCATAAACGCCCTCGAAGCACTTCAGCCGCATGGCACGGGCGGCCTTCAGGGTGCAGAGCCGTAAACTCGGATCATAGGCCTGGGTCATGTCCACAAATCTTTCACCCCAGCGTTGGTCATGAAAACCGGCCAGCGGATTTGCTCCTTGAAAGTTGAGATGGTCGGAAAAGACCATCAAACTGCCGGGCGTGGCGCGCGGCGCAATGCCGCCGGCGGCGCACGTGGCGGTGAAAGAGCGAATGCCAGCCAGCGCCATTACCCTAACCGGGAAAACAACCTCTCCGGGCCCATAACCTTCGTAGAGGTGAACGCGCCCGGCAAGGACCGCCACCGGCACCTCCCCCCAGAAACCGAGATGCAACGCGCCGCCATGACCTGCAACAGAGGGCCGAGGGAATCCCGGAATAGAGGCCCAGGGGATTCTTCGCACCCTACGTAGACCTCGCACGACTTCGCCTAAGCCTGAGCCGAGCACGATTCCCACCCGTGGGGCCGCAGGCCATCGAGCCGCGATGTATTTCACAGCTCGCACCGCCTCGGGATAACCCGGAGTCTTTTCACTGGTCATCATTATTTTCCTGCGAGCCGCGAAATGAAGAGCTCAATGAACCGCTTGGAGTCCGATTCCACAGCGACGTGGACGTTAGGGTGCACTCTCTCGACGCCATCGATGACATAGCGTTCGCCGCGCAAGACATTGTGGTCGGAGGCATTGTGCCGGCTCGCCACCGTTTCGCCCCGCGTGAACTCACCCCGCGTCTCGACTTCGACCCGCATGTCCTGCGTGGTAATCAGGCTGCGCTCGATCACCGCACCCACGGCCAGCGGGTCGTGCATGGGCGTCCCGTCGGCGCCCAGCTTGCTCGCCAAGTCGATCATGAAACTCAGTACCCCGACGGCGAAGTCGTTCTCGCGCCCCCGTGTTCTGGCAAGCTGATTCAGGTCAGCCCGTGTGAACAGTGTCTTCTCAGTCACATTGAGGCCCACCATCGTTAGCGGCCAGCCGGCCTCGAACACTCCGCGCGCTGCTTCCGGATCATTGTAGATGTTGGCCTCTGCCGCGGCGGTCGCATTGCCTCCGGAGATTGCACCTCCCATCAGGACGACTTCCTTCACCAGCGGAACGATGGAGGGATCTTTGCGCAGCGCCAAGGCGATGTTCGTCAGCGGCCCCACCGGGACGAGCGTAATTTCGTGAGGGTATTGGTGAATGAGCTTAATGATGAGGTCGGGAGCGAAGCTTGTATCGGCCTGGCAGGTGGGTGCAGGGAGTTCGACGTTGCCCAGCCCGTTGGCCCCGTGAAAGAACTCGGCAGTGACCAGTTTCTGGACCAGAGGGTGCGAAGCGCCCCCTGCCACAAGCACGTCGCATCTTCCGGCCAACGAAACGAGCTTGAGCGCGTTCTCGAGACCCTGCTCGACAACCACGTTTCCCGCCACCACCGTGAGGGCTTTTACGTCGAGTTCCGGCGAGTTTAGTGCCAGCAGAATCGCCAAGGCATCGTCGGTCCCGGGATCCGTGTCAATAACCACCTTGCGGGCTTCCGGCGCCGCAGTCATTCCTGATACGACCCCGATGACCAAACACATCACCAACACAGTGAAACGCCACACCCTCTTCATAAGAACCTCCTGAGCAGAGTCACACAGACTGGAGCCTCGGGAGAGAGCACATCAGGAGAATCGCCGCAGGCGTAGGCAAGTAATCTCCGGCGGGCAGCCGAAGCGAAGCGGGACAAGGACTTTGCCGATACCCCGGCTTACGTAGATTTGTGTTCCGTCGAGCCGATTCCAGCCTTCCACAAAGCGCTTGCCCAACTTCGACCGCCCATAAACTGAGCCGACCATGGGAAGGCGAACCTGTCCGCCATGAGTATGGCCCGATAGCATCAGGTCAATCCCGTGCGCCGCTGCCAAGCGTATGCCAAGCGGGTTATGGCAGAGAAGAACTTTGGGGTCGCGCGCAGGGACAGAACGCAGTGCGGCGCGAATATCTTCTGCTTCCCACCAAAGATCGTCCACCCCCACGACCCACAGGTTGCCGGAACGAGACTGCAAAGCGCAGTGGGAGTTTCGGAGCACGCGGATGCGTTGGGCGCGAAGCGCGCGCGTAATCTCCTCCGGGTCCACCTGAAAATCGTGGTTGCCCAAAATAGCGAACACTCCCAAACGGGCGCGCAGTCTCCCAAGCGCCCTCGCTACCGGCCAGATGTAGGCAGGCGAAAGCGTAACGTAGTCGCCCGTCAGCGCAACCACATCCGGCCGCAAGTGATTGGCCATATGGACGGCGCGTTGGATTTCTTCCAGGGGAGTGAAAAGACTGTGATGAAGGTCGGTCAGTTGCACAATCTTCAGCCCATCGTGGGCAGGGCTGAGGCGGCTCAACCACACATCGGTTTCCGTAATCTCAGGTTCAGGCGAAAAGGCAGAAGCGACGCGAGGGTTTTCGCGGCCGCTCAGAGAAAGTGTAACCAGCCCCCTGCGCCTGGGGAACCGCTCCGGTCTTAGGAGTCCAGCCAATTTGAACCTCTCGAAATTCTGAATGCCAGGGAATTGCGTCCTTGCCCTCTCCCCAAGGAGGCGGTCTCAGAACTGGCAAAATCACGGTTTTTAGAACGAATAATCAATAACTTACGCTGTGCAAAAGTCTAAAATACCTAGTTTTGAGACAGCCTCCCAAGGGAGAGGGCTGTTTCCGCATGACTTCAATCCGAAAACGTCACCGCAATTACGAAAGGCTGTTAGCGCCGAACTCCGCTGCTCCCCCGCTGCTCCACGATCTCGCTGAACACGCGGAGCATTTGATCGTGAACCAGACCGTTCGATGCCAAGATATCGTCAGCGAGCAGATCGAAAGGTTTGCCGGTCATGCCGGTGACCAGGCCGCCTGCTTCCGCTACCAGCAATGTGCCGGCGGCTTTGTCCCAGGGGTTGAGTTTCAACTCCCAAAACCCATCGAAGCGGCCAGCCGCAACGGAGCAGAGGTCCAGAGCCGCTGAGCCGGCGCGTCGAATACCGTGCGTAAGCTGAGTGAAACGGAAATAAAACTCGACGTTCAAATCGTGATTCGTTGCGAAGGGTGGGAAACCCGTTGCCACCAGGCATTCCGCCAGGTCCCCATTGTTCGAAACGCGGAGGCGCTGGCTATTCAGAAAAGCCCCGGCCCCGCGCTCAGCCGTAAAGAGTTCGTCGCGAGTAGGGTCGTACACCACCCCGGCCACTACTTCACCACGGCAGGTCAGACCCAGCGAAACGCTGAAGACAGGAAAGCCGTGGACGAAATTGGTTGTCCCATCGAGCGGATCGACGTACCAGCAGTAATCAGATCCCGTCTTTTGGCCGCCACCTTCTTCCGCCACTATGGCGTGGTCGGGGAAGTGGCTTCGCAGCCGTTCTACGATCAAAGTTTCCGATCTCCGGTCCGCCTCGGTCACCAGGTCCGAGCGCCGCTTGTACGTGATCTCGAGAGGCTGCCGGAAATGTTGCAGGAGCAAGCCGCCCGCCTCGCGGGCAACTTCGATTGCGGTATCCAGGCAACTTTCCATGGTAATCCCCACCCCTCCTGTGTCATTCCGAGCCCTTCACTGTCATTCCGAGCG
>JBAVYG010000578.1:0-18223 GCA_049698675.1 Terriglobia bacterium | reverse complement strand
AGACAAGATTCTTCAGGAAGCAGAGAGCGAGGCCGGTCGCGCGCTGCAGCTTATTTCGCAGATTCAGAAGCAACCCAATGAGGCCGACGCGGATCATCAGAAGCGCTTGGCCCAGATTGCCTCTCCCGTTCACGCATCTCTCGGCATGGTCCACCTTGACTTGGGGTCCGAGGCCCTGGCTGGCCCGGATAAAGATGAGCTGGCGAAGGCGGAGCAGGAATTCAGGACCGCCGTGACCACCGACCGTCCCGATCCCACTGATTACTACCGTTTGGGGGAGGTTTGTGCGATGGAGGGCAAGTTGGACGATGCCATTGGAGCTTTCACGAAAGCCAGCGAAATTGGCCAGGGTACCATGATTAAGGCTTACGCCGATCAGAAGATCGAGGAAATGAAAAGGAGGAAGGCCCAGGGTTCGGCCGCCCCAAAACCTTAGCATGTGGCTGCAGCCTCGAGGAACCCTGAATGGCGCGGGGGATTCGCTGGGTCGAGGAGTGGGCGGGAGATCACGGACTCGCCGATGCCCTCACCATCGTGTAGCGCCTTGAAGGCATGACTGAGAATCCTTTTCATCGCTTGCAAGATTTAATCGGCTACCGGTTCCAGAATCCCCAGCTTCTCTTGGAAGCACTCACTCACTCTTCCTACGCGCAGGAAACTTCCGGGCGTTGTCGAGACAACGAGCAACTTGAATTCCTGGGCGATGCGGTCTTGAATTTCCTGGTGAGTGTTGCCTTGGTAAACGCTTTTCCTGAGTGGGAGGAGGGAAAACTGACTCGGGCGCGGTCGCGCTTGGTGGCGGCGGCGCATCTCAGTCGAGTCGGGGCGCGTCTGGAACTCGGAACCTATCTGCGGCTTGGGCGGGGGGAAGAGAAGACTGGCGGGCGCAACAAGTCTGCGCTCTTTGTGAACGCTTTGGAAGCGCTCGTGGCCGCGCTCTTCCGAGACGGCGGACTGGAGGCTGTGGAGGGGTTCGTCGCGCGCTTTATTCTTCCGGCGAATTTGGCCGCGTCCGGGGATGAGTTATTTTTGGTCGATTATAAGTCTGCGCTTCAGGAACATCTTCAGGCGCTTCGCAAGTCGCCGGCAGAGTACCAGGTTGTGGAGGAGACGGGGCCCGAGCACCAAAAGACCTTCACCGTGGAAGTGCTGGCGAGTGAAAACGTGGTGGCGCGTGGGCGAGGGACGAGCAAGAAGGCTGCCGAACAGGAGGCTGCACGAATCGTACTCGAACGCCTGCGCGAGAAGTCTGTAGGAAATGGCTGAACCTTATAAGAAATCTTCGACGCGAGACACCTTTGAATCTCTGGTGGTTACGGTCATCCTGGCCGTCTTCGGAACCACCTTCGTCATTCAAGCCTTCAAGATCCCCACCGGCTCGATGGAGAACACCCTGTTGATCGGCGACCACCTGCTGGTTAACAAGTTTGCCTTCGCTTACCATTCCGGTGTGCTTGCTCGCTTTCTGCCCTATCGGGACGTTCACCGCGACGACATCCTCGTGTTTAAGTTCCCGGGATCATCGGAAGAGCAATCTGAGCCCGGCGAACACTTCGTGAAGCGTGTCATTGGTTTGCCAGGTGACCGGGTCCGAATCTTCCATCGGCAGGTCTATGTGAACGGGCAACCCCTCTCCGAGCCTTTCGCTTACCACGCCTATCCGGATATGCTGCGGTCGGGAGATGATTTCCCACCTCCTGACTCGGAGTATCTCCACGGAGCGGCGGCGCTCTGGAGCGCCGAAATGGCCAGTTATGTCAAGGAGGGAGAGCTCGTGGTTCCTGCGGGGAAGTACTTCGTCATGGGAGATAATCGCGAGCAGAGTTGGGACAGCCGGTTTTGGGGGTTCGTTCCCCGCGAGTTGATCTCGGGCCGCCCTCTGCTGATTTACTGGTCGTACGAAACTCCTCGTGACGAGTACATGCGCACTGCATGGAGCGACAGGATCTCTCAGACCTTTAGTTTGCTGATTCACTTCCCCACCAAGACGCGCTGGCGGCGCACCTTGATGATTGCACGCTGATGAGCCCACGGGTCCACCGACGCGGTCGCATCGCCTTGCTGGCCCTTCTCCTGAGCGGGGTCGTAGTGTGGCTCATTCCCTCTTATTTCAGCGCAGAACGCTACCGCCGCCGTCTGGAGGCGGGGCTGGAGCGTGCCCTGCACCGGCAGGTCACTTTCGGTGAGGTGTCTGTTCGTGTGCTGCCGCGTCCGGGCTTCGTCATTGAAAACGCCGTTATTCAGGAGGATCCCGCTTTCGGGTCCGAGCCCTTCACCCGCGTTGATCGTATCGAGTGCGACATCCGCTGGCAAAGTTTGCTGGGCTCGCGACTGGATTTCTCTCATTTTCGACTTCAACATCCGAATATTAACCTGGTCCGAGAGGTCGGAAGAGGCTGGAACGTTGAACGACTTCTCCTTCTCAGCCCAGCGCCTTCCGGCGCGCCGGGGGCGGTATCATCTTCCCCGCAAGTAACCACCGGTCCACTGGATTTGGAAGTGGAAGACGGTCGCGTCAATTTCAAGTTGGGAGAAAACAAGAAGCCCTTCGCGATTACCGATTTGCGCGCGCAACTGAGGTTTGATCCGGCCAATCATCATTTGCGATTCCGGCTGGTAGGTTCCCCTATCCGCACTGACCGTTCTTTGCCCACCCCCGGGGCCGTGGAAGTGACTGGAGAGTGGACTCCCGGGAGAGATTTGCATGGACCACTGAATGCTGTGGTTCGCACGCGTGAGGCACTGGTGTATGACTGGGCGCCCCTGGTGACTGGCCGTAATGCGGGATTGTACGGCGTCATGGATGCCGAGCTGCGCGTCACAGGGTCGATTCGAACCCTGAATCTCGAAGGCAGTGGCCGGCTCAGTGAGCTGCATCGCTGGGAACAGATTCCACCTTCTGATCCCATGCCGTGGACAATAACCTTCCGGGGGCAACTTGATCGGGATCGCGGCCGCCTTCTGTTGGAAACTACGGAAGCGTCGTTCGCCGATTCTCATGTTCACATTTCCGGAACCATCGATCACCTCTCGAGCTCCCCAGAGCTGGATTTGGTCCTTGCACTCGAGCGTTCCCGCTTGGAGGACCTGGCGGCTCTGGCCGGGAGGCTTTGGACACTCAAAGGAGGCTTTGGAATCAGAGGACGCGTCGACGGAATGCTGGCCATCCAAGGACCGTGGGCAGGGCGGCGCTACGGAGGGTTTGTGGGGGCGCGCGATGTCGTGCTCAGCACCCGCTCGGCAAGTTTCCCAGTTTCCGAAGTCGCGGTACGAATCGATAACCGCGGGGCACGGCTCGCCCCTGTACGTATTACTCTTGCGCCACGTGTGGCCCTTGAAGCCGAAGGTTCACTCGAGCGAGGCACCAACCCTCTCCGTTACGAATTGACTCTTTCCAGTAAAGCCGTGCCGCTCCGAGATGTCCTGAACTTCGGCCGCGCGCTCGGTATGCCGGCCCTCCAGGGATGGGACGCCGTGGGTTCAGGTACCGCATCGTTTCGTCTCACGGGTGTACTCCGCTCGCCCTATCGGCCCGTCCTGAAAGGCCGAGCCGAGCTGCGCGCTGCCCGCTTGGTGATTCCTGGTTTCACCGAGCCCATTAATGTCCCTCGGGCGAGCGTCCAGATTAATGGCGATGAAATCGTGGTTGACCGCCTGCAGGCCGTCCTTGGGACCAGTGTCTTTTCCGGGCGGCTCGAACACCAAGGCGACTGGCATAGCCCCTGGACTTTCGACCTGCATGGCGACAATCTTGACCTTGGGCAGGGGGCCTTGTGGTTTGTTGCGCTTGGACGCCGCAAACCCATACCGCTGTTGCAGCGATTACCCGGTCTCGGTTCATTCACCGCTGAGCGTGAGGCAGCCGCCAAATTATTTGCTTCCTTGAACGCTCGCGGACGATTCTCGGCTTCCAAGGTCACCTACCGGGGAATCACGCTGGACAACCTCCAAAGCAATGCGGAGGTCGCTGGCCGGGTGGTTCGACTCCCCAACGCGGTTTTCCGAGTTGGGGGCGGGCAAGGCCGTTTAATCGGGCGGATGGACCTAACGGGCAGCCCAGCTCACCTCGCCGCAGATCTTTTATTGTCCGGCGTTGGAGTTCAAACCATTATGACTCATCTGCCTCCCGTGCTTCGCGGGGCGCATGGGTCAATGTCCATAAGCGGGCACTTCGAGACAACAGGGTTGAGTCAGGAAGAAATGAGCGAGGGCCTGGAGGGACGCGTGACGGTCGTCGCCAGTGATCTCTCCTTGCTTGGTTTTGACCCTGTCGGAGCATTTGTACGCCTTGCCGGCGAGGGGACTCTGGAGCCGCTTCGAGGTCCGGTTGGGCTTCGTTCGGTAACGCTGAATCTTCAGATTCATGACCGCCGCGCAGTCTTGAAGAAAACCACATTGGAATTCTCGGGCGCCAGATTAAGCCTGTCCGGCGCCCAGGCCTTCGATGGGCCGGCGAGTTTGCACGTCGCCGCTGACCTGCGACATCTTCGACGCCGATGGCTAACCCGGGTCGATGAGGTTGATACCGAGGCATCACCTCGCGAACTTGATTTTTCTGGGCCGCTGGACAAGCTGGCGCCCATCTCTCATACTGAGGTCTCACGGGCCAGGGAATGACGTTCGAGTGACAAGTGACGAGTGACAAGTGACGAGCCGAAAAGCAGGTTTCAGGTGCCAGGTTTCAGGTGTCAGGGCGGAGCGCGCCGCGGACCCGCAGCAACGGACAACGGACCACTGACTTCTGACTTCTGACTCCCGACTCCTGATTCCTGCTCGTCACTCGTCACTTGTCACTCGTCACTGAATTTACAATGCCTCGTCGCTACAAATCGTATGCGGCTGAAACGGGGATCGCGTACCGGTATTTCTTTGAGGCGCGGCGAAGCATCGTCCGCCCCGCCGGACTCGGGCCGGGCAGCGACTACATCTTTGTGACGACAGCGGACCAAGGGTCGCCCTTCGCCTTGCGCGTTTTCGTTTCACAAAGGGCGATCATTGCCTGGCGCGCTGCCCACAGCCGGGAACTGGATTCCAGCGAGCAATACGCCGCGGCGAAGATGAGGCTTTTCCGCGCCTTTGACGAGCTTGAGAACCTTCGAGAAGAGAGCCTCAATCTTGTGGTTGACGAAACCAACGTGGAGGAACTGCTCGAGGCTCTGGATTGGGCGTAGTGTGTTCTTGTGGGGTGCCCGGTAATCCATCATAATGTCATTCTCAGGGAAGTAGTCGGTAAAGACAAGATCCGTGTGGCCAGCCCCAAGAGCCTTGAGGAACGCTGCGCGCTCGCGGGTACGTGCATGACGAAGCTCGCAGTCAAAATCCCGCCTTTGATCGACGACCTGGCGAACACCACCGAAATCGCTTACACCGCCTGGCCTGACCGCCTCTATCTCGTTGGCCACGACGGACGCGTCGCTTACAAGAGCAAACCCGGGCCTTACGGCTTCAAGCCTGGGGAAATGGCGGAAGTCCTGAAGCAATTGCTACCCGTCACCTCCACCCAAGCCACGCCGGCCAAGTGAGAACTGGCTCATGGAGCAATCAAGCCCCTGGACAGCCGCGGGTGGCGCAGACATTGGGTTCGTCACGGACTCCCGGCAGAGGGACGTGCCGTCCGAGGGGTGAACATCCGTTTTAGGTTGTTGTACTACTGGAACCTTGACGTAGCTTTGACCGCTTGGACTTTCACCTTTCTTCACGCTCTCGCCTTGTAGTATAGTTCCGGCCCGAAATGCATGCGGCGGCAGTCTGCATCGCTGCCCTATGTGATGCGCTTCGGTGTTCTCGCCTTCGCCAGTGATAGCTCCAAGCCCTCATGGAGCAGCCCTGGGCGGAAAGCGGCAGCACAAAGGCGGTCATTATCAAGGAGGTATTATGGAGAAGCCAAAGATTTCTCGTAGAGATTTTAATAAGACCGCGGCGATGGCAGCAGCCAGCCTGGCGCTGTCGGCGGGGCCCGCAGTACGCAATGTTCTGGGAGCCAACGACCGTGTGGGCATTGGCCTGATCGGCGCCGGCGGCATGGGCCAGGCGGACTTGCGCGATTTCCTGCGCACGGGCCAAGTTGACTGCGTGGCGATTGCCGATCCCTATGAACCCCACCTCGACGACGCGGCGGCGATGACGCTGGGCAAGGCGAAAACCTACAAGGATTTCCGCCGCGTGCTCGAGCACAAGGACATCGACGCGGTCATCATTGCCACGCCCGATCATTGGCACGCCATTCCCATGATCGCCGCCTGTGAAGCGGGGAAAGATGTGTACCAGGAAAAGCCCCTCTCGCACACGTTGTTCGAAGGCCGCAAGATGGTGGAGGCCGCTGCGCAGTACAAGCGAGTTGTGCAGGTTGGGACGCAGCAGCGCTCTGGCGAGCACTTTCAGAAGGCGGTGGAACTAGTGCGCAGCGGTACAATTGGAAAAGTGACGCTCGCTGAGACTTGGATTCACGGCAACCAGTACCCGGAAGGAATAGACAATCCACCGGACAGCGATCCTCCACCCTGGTTCGACTGGGATTGGTGGCTGGGCCCGGCGCCCAAGCGTCCCTTCAATCGTAACCGCGGGATTTACAACTTCCGCTGGTTCTGGGATTACTCGGGCGGAATCCTGACGGATTGGGGCACTCATCTTATGGACGTCGTTCACTGGGCGATGGGAGTCGATGCGCCGAAGACCATCGTGGCGACGGGAGGAAAATACGTTCTCGAGGATGACCGCGAGACACCGGATACGTTGGAAGTCCTGTACGAGTACCCAGCCTCGGCGGTGAGCGGAAAGGAATTCGTCGCCAGGTTCTCCAATCGCGTCGCCAACGAGCACGGCCCGGACAGCCACTCCTATGGCATTCAGTTTTACGGGACGGATGGCACGCTGTTTATTGACCGAAGCGGCTACACGCTATGGCCGGAGGCCTCGCGCGTTGGTCCGGAACGATTCACGTCTGGAAACGTCATCAAGGGTGGAGGCTCGGCCCAGCACTATCCTCATGTGCTGAATTTCCTGGATTGCCTAAAGTCCCGCCAGAAGCCCAATTCGGATGTGGAAACCATGCACCGCTCGACGAGCGCGGGCTTGCTGGGCGTCATCGCCTTCAAGCTGCACCGCAAACTCGCATGGGATGCACGACAGGAACAGTTTCCGGGCGATGCCGAAGCAAACCAGTTGTTGACCAAGGAATATCGCAAGCCTTGGAAAGTCGCATGACGCGGTTCGGGGTCATCCCACGTCAGGCCTGGCAGCGCGTCCGAGTCAGGTTTGGACACGCGCAGACCGTTGGGGGCAAGTATCCTTCTCCTATCGCGTTTGACCCAACGTCGGCTTCGACTTGACTCAAAGGGCACGTATTTGCGGAAATCATGATCAGAATTATTTTTCTTTAATCTTGAATGTGATGTCCTACACAAGCTAAGTCCTTATGCCTGGGACGGTTGGGTTGAGGAACGGACGGAATACGGCGGGAAAAAAAACGAAAAAAAAGCTTGACAGCGTACACGAGGTCATTGTAACTTAGTTCGCGGAATCGAAAGCACTTTTAAAACCACGTTGGGTTATGGGAGGTAGTTAGCTGCCCGGCCCAAAAAGGAGAACTATAATGTTGAGCAAGCATCGCATGGTGCGTCTTTCCCTGTGCTTGGTTCTTTTGGGATTGGTCGCTGCGGTACCCGTATTTGCCGGTTCGGCGGTTGTCGGGTCGGTGGCGGGCAGCATGAATGCAACCGTGGGTGGCCAGACGCTTCTTCCCAACACGACACTCTTTAGCGGTGACAGCCTCCAGGTGAAGGATGGTGTGGCCGTGGTAGCGCTCGGGAGCGCAAGCCGCATAGTATTTGGCCGTGATACCGTGGCTTCCTTCCTTCGAGATTCCAACGAGGTAACAGTTCTTCTAGGCCAAGGTAACGTTTCCGTTTTTCATGATGTAGATGGTATGCCCGTGCGCATGAAGATCGGCGACGTATCGGTGGTCCCAGTTTCTGGCTTCAAGACCCTCGGTGAAATAGCTATGTTGAATGGGGCGATAGTGGTGACAGCGAAGGAGGGCATGCTTCGCGTCGAGGGCAACGGCCCAGCGATTAACGTAGCCAAAGGAAAGACCATTACGGTGATGCCAGAGGCGAACGCTCCTCAGGGTGGCGGAAAAGCTCCGGGAGGAGCCGGGCGCTGCTGTGGTGGGTCGAATGTGTGGGCTATAGCGGCCACTGCCGTGGCTGGAGGTGCTCTGATCGCGGCGGCGGTGGCGGCATCCCGCGCCGGCAAGGCAGAGGACAACTCGGCAGCAGCCGAGTCGGCCGCCAGTTCGGCAGCAGCGGCTGCTGCCGCAGCGGCAGCGGCTGCCAATGCGGCAACGTCGGCCGCCAATGCCGCAGCGGCGGCTGCGGCTGCCGAAGCCAACTCTCTTGGGTGCGCGTTGAACGAAATTGCGAATCAAGAGGGTTCTGCCAGTCCTTACACGCCGCCTACGGGCGAGAGCTGCTCGTAGTTGCTAGGTTTTGCAAGTTCACAACCATTAAAGGGCGGAGTTGATCTTCACGGTCAACTCTGCCCTTTCTTGTCTCCGGGTTTTTCCCACCAAGGATGAAGCCGTAAGTCCCAACCATAAGCTTGATATCGGCGATCTCGGGCGTAGGTGTATGAGCCAAATTGGTATGCGGAGTATTGTCTGGAAACGCCTCGAGGGTGTGGAGCGAGGCCTCGCTAGAAAATCCTCCGATTGATTCCTTAGCCCCGAATTCGGAAGTTTAGGCGCGCTGCCATCTGACTCCTGACTCCTGACTCCTGCCCTTGGGTCTCACAATCCGTTTGACGACTCGACAGTCTTGCCTGTATCTTTCCCGTGTGATGGCAGGCTACCACCCTCCGACAGGCTCAACCCGCTGCCCGAGCGCAAATCTCTGCTGGCTCTGCATGGTGTTTCTGCTGTGCGCGATGGCGCTGCCCCTTCCGGGTGTGGCGGCGGGCCTTTATGGGCCGCAAGGTGTGAAGCCCCAAGCGGTACGGCAGGGGAAGCTGGGAAGTTGTTATTTTCACGCCGTGATCGCGGCCTTGGCAGAGTTCCAGGCGGAGGGGCTGGAGAGAATGATTCAAGCCCATAGTGACGGGACTTACACGGTTCGTTTTGCGGACGGGGTCCAGGAGAATGCTTATGCGGAGGATATTCAATACACGCGGGAGAGTGGTTATGATCTCTCGGAGGGCCTATGGGTGGCGGTTTTGTTTCGCGCCTATGCGCAACGAGTCTTGCGCCAGTCGCTGGTTTCAGGGATCGAGAAGAGCGAGCTGTTTCCGTGGGTAAAATCGTACGTGAAAGACTTCGTGGCCACGAATGACGCGCTGCTGTTGGCGTACGACCGGGCCATCCGGTCGCAAGTGGACCAGTACGGCAACATTGACCGGAGCAAGCTGGAGGGGCAATTGCGGGAGGAGATGAAGCCCCTGGGCGTGCCGGATGCCATGCAGGAGGCGGTGATTAAGGTGCTGGCGTCGGGAGGGTTTCTGGACTCGCTGGCCGAGGTGATCAAGCAAAATGGAGAGATCTTTGGGGCGTACCGGGCGGTGGGGCAGGGGGGGATTGCGGAGCGGGTCATGCAGGCCATGACGGGGAGTGAGCGTTTTGTGAAGAATGAGTCTGCCGAGCAAGTGGGAGGGGCGCTGGAGCAAGCCTTGCAAGCGGGGCATCCGGTGGTAGCGTGCTCGGGCGGAAGCCAATACTCCCAGGAGCTTGGGGAGGGAAGAGCCCTGCCTGCCGACACGAAAAGTTGGTACGTCAATGCCCACTGTTATACGGCGCTGGCCTACGACGGGAAGGGTCGAACGGTCACGCTGCGCAATCCTTGGGCGAGGTTTCCCGAGCCGGATGGCGTTTTCACCCTCTCCGTCCAAACCTTTGTGCCCGCATTTCGAGGGATTATTACGACGGAGTAGAGAGAGAAGAGTTACCTCTTGCGAATGGCTTCGAGTTGCGCCTCAGGAACAGAAACCCGCTCAAGGTGTTGCTGGTCGTCAACCCAAAGATCAATGTGTGTGACGTCGGTGGTTATTACGAGATGTCGGAGATTGGCCGTGACTCCATCGATGGCGGTGGCGGCATTTCCCATGTCTTCCACGGTTAGAAGGCTTGGCAAGGCTTCCTGCGGAACAAAGACGGGAAAGGTCTGTTTGCCTCCGCCCATCGCCTGGTAGCGAGCAATTATCAACTGGTAATGGTGGACTACATTGTCATCGAGAACCACGACATCGGGCGGAAGTGCAAAGTCCCTGTTATCTTCATTGCCGCTGATCGTCTTGTAGCGAACCCTGGCAAGTTTACCGCTGAAGTCCACCTCCAGCCGCGAGGATTGTGGCCCCTTTTGATTCCACGTGTAAGTGACGGGACGGAGTTGAGGACCCAGGACCAGGTCAGGGAAGCTCTGCACATCTACCGTCTTCCCATTCTGTTCAATGTGGAGCCGGATCTCCCCGTGAGCTTCAACCTTGCCCGGGGAGGAGTGAATCTTGAACCTTTCGGTGCCCACGGGGCGTCCGGCCAGGGAGATTACGAAAACGCCTTCGTCATCCACATTCGCCAGGCGTGGATTTCCCGGCGTCTCCTGACCCGAGGTTGCCACGCTGCAGGCGAGGATACCCGCCAAGAGCGGCGGGAGCAGGATCAGCGAAGGATGCAGGGCGAGTTCTTTTCGGCTCAGAAGACCCCCAGGCGTAAGATTTGTTCGGCAACTTCCCGTGGTTCCCGGCCTTCCGTGGAGACCCTGAACTCTGCCAGACGATAGTAGGGAAGCCGAAGATCGAGCAAACGCGCGAGAGATTCGGGATCACGAAAGAGCGGGCGATTCTGCATGGCGGCGCACCGCTGTCGCAAGGTTTCGACGGGGCAATCCAGCCAGATGGTGGCCCCGCCTGTCTCACGTATCAACTCCAGGTTGGGCTCGTACGCGAAAGTCCCGCCTCCCAGGGCGATCACTGCCGGTTCGGTTTTCAAGACCTCGATCAAAGCGGCGCGTTCGAGTTGGCGGAAGAATGGCTCGCCCGATCTTTCAAATATCTCGCGTATACTCACGCCCTGTCCGGCTTCGATAACAGCATCAAGGTCGATGAAAGGCCATCGCAATTCCCGCGAAAGAAGTTCGCCGACAGTGGATTTGCCACTGCCCATGAACCCGAGGAGATAGATCTGTTTGCGTCGGTGCCGGCTCATTCGCTCGAAGTGAACTTCCACAATGAATTATAGTGTTGTGGCTGGCAGGAAAACAAGTCGAGGAGTCGAGAAGTTGAGGAGTCGAAAAGTCGGCCTGCCGAAGAGCCGAGTTCAACTTCTTAACTCCTCGACTCCTCGACTCCTCGACTTGTTCTCACTAACGCTGTCGAATCCGGATTGTGCCACTGAACGACTTCAGATTCACAGTGGCTTTGCCGGTAAGGTGGGTACCAAAGAGGCTGTTGGCGGAGGACATCGGGGTGGCTGACCGGTGTCGGATGGTCATGGGCATTTCGTTTTCCAGTTTGCCCCGCACTGTCTTAGCGTTGAGTTCGAAAGACGCGGAGGGTGGGCAGAGTATATCCATATCGCCGCTATAGGCCGACAGTGAGTAGTCACCACCATCTGGAAAGTCGCCCTCAAAAAAAATTCGTCCGGAGGTCGTGGTGGCGCGCAGTTTGGAGGTAGTGGGAGAGACGAAGTGGAGGTCTCCCGTAATCGAATACGCTTCCACCCGCCCGGAGGGGCGAATCAGTTCGATATTTCCACCAACCGATCGCAGGAAAAGGTGGCCAGTGAAATCTGAGACGAGAATGGCGCCTCCCACCGATTCCACCGAGGCATCGTCTCCCTGTAACTTCTCAATCCGCACGCTTCCTTGCGGGTTCCGGATTTCAAGATTGGTTCCCATGGGAATGTCCAAGCTGTAATCGACCGTCTGATCCTTTCCGGAAACCAGGGGGTCCAAGAGGTGTGTGGCAAGGTGAATCTTGTCGGCGGGCTGGTTGGGTGGGATAACCTCGGTGTCTACCTCCACGTGAGGGGACACGACGCTATAAACAACGTGCACTTGCGCCTTGTCCCATCCCCTGACCAGGATTTGGCCCGTCATGTTCGTAACAGTAATGCGGGGATTGGGCGTAGCTTCGAAGGTCTTCTCTGACCGTTTGCTGTCGGCAGCAAGCAATGCCCCTGAGAGCACCAGTAAATACAGGACCAACCCTTGGCCGTAAGGCGTAATCCCACGCTTCTTCGTTGTTTGCTCCCGACGATCAGGCACTTTTGCGTCCCCCCTGGGCCGGCCTAGCGGCCTTCGTCAAATTCCAATGCGGAAGATAGAACCTGAGCTTTTTGGGAATAGGCTGCAAGCAAGTATTCGTGAGCAAGTGAGTTGTCGGGCTCACGCTGTAGTGAATCGCTGCATTCCCGAATTGAAGCGTCAAGCGAATTCAAGCTGTTGTCGTATGTGGCCTTGAGATCAGGCGCGAGAGACCCCTCACGCGCTCGGAACGTTTCTTCCAACTCCTGAACCACGCGCTCCAGGGCGTCGCTGTCTCCTATGAAGGCCATGGATCGGATGGCGGTTCTGGCAGGCAAGGCACTATGCCCGGAGAGAGTGTCCTGCTCAAGATAAGTCCGGGGAACCGTCACCAAACACCCAAGAAGGAGCAAGCAGGCAAAGGCCGTAACAGGAACGGGGCGACGAAGGAAGTCCAGTTGCCCGACCCAGTTCCAAAGACTTGCCCTTTCGGCGAACGCTCCTGCTGCAACCAGTTGAGCGCGGATATTTGACCAAACTGCGGGAGAGGGTTCTTCCCGCGGCATCGCCAGAGCCGCCGACCGGAGCGCTTCAAGGTCCTCGACGATGACCCTGCAAAACGTGCACTCACGAGTGTGAGCCGGCACAAAGGGCCCGTTTTCGCCCTCCAGGTAGGCCTGCAGTTCCAGCTCAAATTGGTAACATGCTGAGGACCTGTCGTACCGAGTCTCTCTCATTTCCCCTTCACCTTTCGGTCGGAGCTTGATCGGAGACAACCGGCTCACCCGGAGTCACGAGCCCCTCATTCTGACGCAGCCAGTCGCGCAGTTTCATCCGTGCCTTGTGAAGTTGCGATTTAGAATTACCGACGGAACAATTCATGATTTCCGCAATCTCGTTATGCTCGTAGCCTTCAATGTCGTGCAGAACGAACACCATCCTGTAGCCGGGTGGAAGGTCGGCGATGGCTCGCGACAGGCTGATCCGGTCGATCGAACCCATCAACCTCCGGTCATTGTCGCCGTAATCACGCTTGACCGGCTCATCCTGTGAAGAGTCGACCTCGTCCAGCGAAACCTGTTGCGGCACCTTCTTTCTCAGGTGCATCAGCACCACATTGACAGCCAGCCGGTGCAGCCAGGTGGAGAAAGCGGATTCACCGCGAAAGGTGGAGATCTTGCGGTAAAGCTGAAGGAAGGCTTCTTGGGTCAAGTCCTCCGCTTCCGCGGTGTTGCCCGTCATCCTCAAACACAGGGAGTAAACACGCCGCTTGTGCATTTCGAAGAGCGCGGCAAATGCTTCCTCATCTCCGTGCTGTGCACGCGCAACAAGTTGAGTCTCGGAAGCGGCCTTCGGAGCCGCTGTCTTCTGTTGGCTCAAGGAGTCTCACTTCCAGCCGCATCCAGACTCGGATTGTGTGATGCGGTGGCCCATATGAGAGTTGTCTTCATCCCTGCCTGATAAACCTTCATCCCTGGCTCCCAACAGGTCAGTAGTGGGGCGCCTGTCTTCGGTTCACCGGCTTGTCCCCTGCGGTGGGGCAATGTGCAGTACGGCCTTTCCGACGCCGACGTTTCCTGCTGTGTCATGGGCCCGCACTGATACGACGTGCTCGCCGGCGACTAGTTTAGAAAGCCTTACCGTAAAGGTCTCTTTGCGGGAATCCACAATCCCGTCGTCGGAAAGCAGGTCCTTCCATTCCTTCCCGTCGATCGAAGTTTCGGCGCTGCGCAGCGGCGAAGTGCTATCCTCTACTTCGAATACGACCTCCCCCGCTTCTGCCGTCACGGTCTCTCGAACCACTCGAACCTGGGGTGGCGTATTGTCCACCCAAAATGGCGCACTCAGCAACTCCGACTTGCGAGCCATCTCAGGAGGGTTGGAGTCTTCGTCAGATGCCACCAGCTTGGCAATATACTTGCCATCGGGCAGGGCGCCGGGATCAATCGTATAATTCGTTTGGCGTAGCTTGTCTTTCAAGAGGTGCCAGTCCTGCTCGTCAGCCGCTTTTACGTAGAGCGAAAACACCAGTGAGTCATTATTGGGGTCATCAGCTTGCCAGGTCAGCAACACTGGAATCTTGCCCCCGACACTTCCCCCAGGCGCCACAACCCCAAAAGCTCCAGAAGGCTGAGTGCCAACGGAAATCGTCGTTCCGGCGGCCAGACCGGATAAGCTGCTTCCTGTAGGGCTGGTTCGTTCCCCTGCCGTGCTCACGTTCAGGGAGCGGATTTGGGGGGCGAGATTCTGGTTCAAATAGGACACAGTGACATCATCCAGGGTGGGGCTGTTTGCTCCGTATGCGTGCAGGACAGCTTTCCACTGAACGTAACGGGCGGGAGGGCTGGTGACTGGGTTGCCGTTGGAGCTGCGATAGGGGCCCGCCCAGTCGCTCCATGTTGGGTCCGGACGCTCAGAATTGCCGGAGCGTGTAAAGAACTCAAGCGTTGTCCCTGCGGGAACCTCGCCACGCCAAGCAAGCACTCCCCACCGGGAGATGAACTTCGTATCCTTGATGGGGGACTCGTAGCTCCCTTCGGGAGCAACCTCTGACTCCACCCGGAGTAGCTTGGCGATATTGCTGGTTGCCACATAAAGGTCAGATCCTTCCAGCATCAGCCGCGTGGCAAGCGACTCGTGTGTTTCAGTGAGAAGAGTTACCCTTTGCGCGTCCCGCCCGGGAACCATGTCGAAGATGCGCCCGTTGGAATCCGTGGAAAACAGCACATGATTACCGCGTACCGCCAAGCCGAAAATGCTCTCGCTGTTTGAGCTCCAGATCGTCTCGGCAGTAGAGTCAGGAAGTATTTCAATGAGCGCCCCGCGACCCTGCGGGATCTGAAAGTTGGGGATTGCAGAAATCAAAGGAGCCGGACGGTTAAAGCTAGGCGCGGTCGAATCCTCGCTGGGTGGAGTTTGCGCTTCAGATGCTGTAGCGGCGTGAGTTTCATTGGAAGCCGTGACCGTAACCGTGGTGACTCCGCCTGGGACTGCGCCGGGAGGAGGAGGAATCAGAAGTTCAGGCGAACCTTTGCCGCTCGCGGCGCCCAGGGCTGCGGCATAGATGCGCCCGCTGGAGTCTGTCACCAAGTCATGGATTTCCGGCAGGGTGGCTTCATAAAGAATGAAGGCTTTCCCTTGCGGAGTAATGCGGTAAATAAGCCCCCTCGGGACGCTTCCCGCAAGCATATTCCCGTCCTTTTCGAGAGCCAGACACATGATGTGAGTCTGTTGGCTGTCGAAGAAAAGCTCGGCCTTCCCCGCCGGGTCGACTCGGAAGATCTGACCCTTGTCTCCGGTGGCTACATACAACCGACCCTGCGCGTCCAGTGTCAACGCCCAGATATACTTGGTGCGTGGGTCGTAGAATACTTTGGATTGCCCGTCGGGTGTAATTCGATAGACTTTGCCTTCCGGCGAGCTTCCCACGTACAGCGATCCGTCGGGGCCCACGGCCAGGGCAAAAACATCCGGCTCCCGGGCCGTAAATAGGAGGGTGGAGTTTTGCTTTGCATCTACTCGAAAGACCTTTCCCTGATGGCCTGTGCCGATATAGAGGTTGCCCTTCCGGTCGCGGGCGAGTGAGAGGGCCAGCGCTTCCTCAGGGTTGAAAACCACGCGCGACCCGGGCGCTAGATGCAGATTCCCTTCTGTATCCAGAGAAACGTTGGCGAGTGTTCCCTGTAAGAACTCCTCGAATGAGCCAACCTGCCAGAACGCGGTTTCCACTCCTCTCGTGGGCGAGGAGAAAAGCAGCGGGAGTATCAGAAGCTGGAATATCTTGTTTGGTTTCATGCCCTAACCTTTCCGGTCACTCCTCTCGGTGGGATTGCCTGCAAACGGTGACGCTCTCAGGGCTAGAGGCCCGGCCCGACTACCTTCAGCAAGAGCGTCTTTTGACCGTGGATCATGAGCGAAGACGCCGCCGCCTCAAAGTCGCCGACCACCGATGTGCCGCTGAGGTTGACGCTGGATGCAGCCGCGGGGTCTGCCATGAAGGTCTGTACCAGGGAGGGTGGGGGAGAGGGATATTCATCCCCTTGCATTATGAACGAGCGCTGGGGGGCCATGAGCAGCGCGTAGAGCCGATTATTCCGTCGCATACGATTCAGGGCCTTGACGAGTAGATGAATGTCCCGCGCGTCGCTCCCCGGCGGCGTGAGTCGGAACTGTAAAGCGTTGATGTTGGACCCGCCTCCCACCGCAAGCATCAAGGCCTTGTCGCTCACGCTTTCAGGGATGTCAACAGGAATCTTCTGGGTCACCGCTTGGCCACCAGGGAGCCGCAAAAGGGCGATGACCTCGATGTGGTCACCGGGTTTCACCTCGGATTTTGTAATCCAAACCTGCTCCAACGTGGCCACACTCCTCTCGTTCCTCGATTTTACCGAGAGGTCGATGCCCTCAATGCGCAGATCAGGAAAACCGCTGCCCAGGAGATAGCTGAGGGGGGTGGCCACCACCGAACCCGCCAGCGCGGCGGTCCCCATCTCGCCAGACAAGACGTCTTGGAAGTCCACAGCTTCTCCGCCGCCCAACCGGATCTTCCCATTGATTTCCAATGTGGATGCGCCCAGGGCTCGTTCCGTGTTGCTTAGGGTTGAGACGACAGCAAGATTCACCAGCAGGGGTGAGAGGAACGGCTCCTGAATAACCTCGAACTTGTAGTCCGCCTGGGTATTCAGTGTGCTTTGGATCTGGACGGTCACAGGGATCATAGGCGGGTTCTTTTCTCCCACCACGCCATAGATGGCGTCAAAGCGGTCTTGATGAATCGTCCCCACCACTTGCCCCGGAGCATCCAGCTTGAAGGATGCGGCGATGCTCGGTACGCTGACCAGAACATGGGAGGGCGCAAAAGGGATCTGAGCCGGGCCCACCGAAAGCACCCGATGCCCGCAGGCATAGAGATCGTTCCCTTGCCGGTAGGTGACCGTACAGTCCGCGTTCAAATTGAGATCGCCTCGGACCAGCAGCAGACTGATCATCGAACCGGGCTCTAATTCTGCCTTTACCGGCGTCGAGTTCTCTCCGCCCGAAAGGGCGCCGCCCATCATGGGTTCAAACCCCATTTGGCGAAACAGCGGCAAGTAGGGTTCTAATGCGTCGGCGGCGAATCCGCCAAACCGTAACGGCAACTGAAGGGCGGGGAGTGAAAGCTCCGCTGGGCGCGCCGGAAAGAATCGGCGGAAGCTTTCCGGGCTAAAATCTTGCTGGGGAATCAAGCGCGCGCTCTCGCGAAGGCCGGTCGCGGTTCTAGCCATGCGAAAGTCCAGGGGCATCTCCGCCTGAGCTTGCGATTGACCTTTCGCCTCGGGGACGACTTGCAGCATTTCCTTGATGGGCGTAATGCCGGCCAGGGGTTCTTTCGAAAATGGAAATGAAATGGCCACCGCGCCCACAAGCTTGCCGTCAATGTAAACCGGACTTCCACTCATCCCGGCGATGACTCCCGTTTTTTCAAGCGGGCCTCCTGAAAGTCGCGCCAGGATGAGGTCGTGTTTTGGCGCCAGCACGTTCATCAGTACGCCGAGAATTTCGACCTGAAACTCTTCAATCTTGTCACCCTCGAAGACTGTACGGCCGACGCCCTTCAGGCCCGGCTTGACATCAGCGATAGGAAACAGTTGGATGTTGCTCTGGCACCAGGCCACCGGAGTCAGTGCCAGAGCCAACGAGAATGCGACGAGAATGCTTCGGAATGGCATAGTTTTCGAAGTCGGCTCCATTTATGCGGACAAGTTTGTAGTCTACGAGTAATGCTAAGCGTCGTCAAGCAAAGCGGGCCCTGTCAGAGGGTCGCGTCAAAGTCCGCGAAGTTCCCCGAAGGGGAACAAGATCATTAGCCGTAGGTGAAACCTACGGATAGGGTGCAAAAAGATATCCGACCCCGCAGGGGTCGAATATTCAGGGGCGACGCTTCCCGTGGGTTTCACCCACGGCTAATGACTTTCGGCCCCTTCGGGGCCGGCCCGCCGACCCGACTTTGACGCGAC
>JBAVYG010000577.1:0-2387 GCA_049698675.1 Terriglobia bacterium | reverse complement strand
CTGCAACCTGTCGCTGTAATCCACGTAGACAGCTTTCCACTCAGAATAGAAATCCAGCGCGGCAGTGGCAGCTTCGCGGTGGCCGTTGCCTGTCTGCTTGGTGCCGCCAAAAGGCAAATGGGTTTCGGCGCCAATGGTAGGAGCATTGACGTAAAAAATGCCGGTCTCCATATCACGCATGGCCTGGAAGGCGCGGTTGACGTTTCGGGTGTAGATGGATGAGGAAAGCCCGTAGACTACTCCGTTACCGATTTCAATGGCCTCCTCGAGGCTCGAGCAGGGGATGATCGAGACGACAGGACCAAAGATCTCCTCGCGGCAAATTCGCATTTTGGGATCGCATTCGCCGAAAATGGTGGGGCTGTAGAACCAGCCGCAATCGTAGTCGCCGCCCGCCAGGCGCTGGCCGCCGCAAAGCAGCTTGGCGCCTTCGTTCTTCCCAATCTCAACGTATTTCTCGACGGTCTTCAATTGGTTCTCGTTGATGAGAGGCCCCATGTGCACGGTCGGGTCGAGGCCATCCCCGACTTTCAGAGCGCGCGCACGCGCCACGAAATTCTCCAGAAAGTCCTTGTACACGTCCTTGTGAACGGCGATGCGGCTGGAGGCGGTGCAACGCTGCCCGGCGGTTCCGAATCCGCCCCAGAGAGCGCCCTCCACCGCGAGCCCCAGGTTTGCGTCCTCCATCACCATGATGATGTTCTTGCCGCCCATCTCGAGGCAGGAGTGTTTGAAGGTGCCCGCACAAGCCTCGGCTACCTTTCTTCCCACTTCAGTTGAGCCCGTGAAGGAAACCACGCGGACATCGTCATGGGTCATCAAAGCAGTTCCGACCTCGGCGCCGCTTCCCGTAACGAAGTTCACCACCCCGCGCGGAATCCCGGCTTCCTCCAGCGTCTGAACCAGGTTGTACATCGAGAGCGGGGTGTCCGTAGCGGGCTTCATCACTACCGTATTGCCGCAGATGAGCGCCGGCATGACTTTCCAGGAGGGAATGGCCATGGGGAAATTCCATGGTGTCACTAGCGCGCACACGCCGATCGGGCTGCGCACCCACATGCAGAACTTGTTGAGCAATTCGGAAGTGGTGGTTTGCCCGAAGAGCCGCCGGCCCTCGCCTGCCATGTAATAGGTCATGTCAATGGCTTCCTGAATGTCGCCGCGGGTTTCCTCCAGGATCTTCCCCATTTCGCGGGTCATCTGCTCGGCGTAGGCTTCCTTTCGTTCCACGAGCAAACGTGCGGCCCGATAAAGAATTTCGCCGCGCTTGGGAGGCGGGGTAAGTCGCCAGGATTTATACGCTTCTTTCGCGGCTTGGATGGCGTTATCGACATCCTGCTGGTTGGACTTCTGGAATATGCCGACCAATTCGTGCGTGTCGGCGGGGTTGATGTTATCAAAAGTGTGTCCGCCTGCCGACGAAACCCACTCACCATTGATGTAGTTCTTGTAAACTTTTGGTGGCGCCATTTTCCCTTTCCTCCATGAAGCCCGCGAAGGCCGGAAGCCGAGTCATCCGCGAGTTGAATGGGCAGGTCGAATGTAGTGGATAGTCGGTAGGAACGGATGTTTGACCCCACCGGCTACCGACCATCTACCACCTGCCTTTAACGACAGATGGGAAACTATAGCAAACGCCGGCGAGGGCTTCAAGCACGGGGGAAGCTCAAAACATGGCTAGCCTCGTGTGAAGGGTCGAAAGGCAGGATGCAGGAGCGGGCATTCAGCCACCTGGCGAGCCTAGTCAGTGCAGCGTTTGGTAAACAACGTGACAATAGGCATGGTCACGCTTCCGCCATTCCAAAGCTAATTTGGGAGCGCTGCTGGCGTTTGGAAGCGGTCTGCCATCCGAAGGCTAAGGTATTTGTTTTCAATTACATTCCGGCTTTCGACCGATAACAACCTTTTTTTTCATAGATATTCCCGCTTTTTCCCCCTGTTTTCCACAGCGGTCCTTTGTTTTCAATTACATTCCCGCATCGGTCGGTCTTTTTCGAATTAACGAGTTTTCTTTTTCCCTGTTGGAAGCGACATATTGTCCAAAGAAAACCAAGGAGTTTGTTGCCATTCTTGCGCCGCACTCACGTTCTCAAAGTCTGTCTCTTTACCGCAGAATCCTGGCTCCTGAATCCTGGTTGAGCCCCCTGACACCTGAAACCTGATCTTTAGCCCTATTTTTGGGTTTGATCGGGGGTTTCTGAACTCAAAAAGCAGTTCGTTTTGAGTCCCTGAAAAAGCTAAGTGTTGTGTTTTCAATGTGTTCTTAGCTTTGTTCCCTCCAAATAACATCTTTTTTGCATTTTCTGCCCGTTTCCCCAACAGGATGCGGAAAGACCTTTGTGAACGTTGTCATTCCGAGCCCTTCGCTGTCATCCTGAGCGCAGCGA
>JBAVYG010000576.1:0-4580 GCA_049698675.1 Terriglobia bacterium | reverse complement strand
TCTCTGATCGAGAGCTTTCAACTCCTGTGGCGTCATACCCGAAGCTTACCGCCACGAGAAAGCAGAGTCAAGATAAACTTAACCTAGTACAATTAGGATGACATGATGCGGACTCTGACGTTCGTGGCGAATTGGGGGGAATAAGTTCAATGACCAAGGCTGGCGGAAGCCACGAGACGAAAATGAAAGCGAAGTGGGCAATCCGGCTGGCACGGGCCGCAGGGTGGTTGGCATTAGGGCTGGTGGTGGCTGGTCTGGTTCACTTGTGGTTTATCCGGCCATGGTATCTCACCTGGGGAGCGACGGGCGACGAGATCAGCCGGACATGGCCGGGGGACGAACTCGCACCCCGGCCCGTAAGCCTGGCCACACGCGCTTTGACGATTAATGCGCCGGCCACCGACGTGTGGCCGTGGATCGTGCAGATCGGCCAGGACCGCGGGGGATGCTACAGCTACGCGTGGCTCGAGAATCTCTTCTTCGTTGACATGCACAATGCGGACCGCATTCACCCGGAGTGGCAGACGCGCCAGGCCGGCGACACGGTTTGGTTAGCTCGAAAAGACCGGTACGGCGGACGAGGACGCGTGGTGGTCGCATTATTTGAGCCCCATCGCGCCATGGTCCTTGTCTCGCCCAGCGACGCGGACAGAATCTCCAGGGGTGGCCGCGCCGAAAGCGGAACCTGGACATTCATCCTCGACCCAATTAACCACCACGCCACGCGGCTGATCCTGCGCTCGCGTGGCGCCCAGGACGAGAGCTTCAGCGCTATGCTCTTCGGGCGCCTGGTGTTTGATCCCATCCACTTCATCATGGAACGCAAGATGATGCTGGGTATCAAGCAGCGAGCCGAGAATGCCGACCGCGCAACGAATCCCTGATTAAAGCAGCCTTCAGCTATCAGCTTTCAGCTATCAGCAAGCGTAAACACCCACAATTCGTTAAGCACGAATTCGGAGGTTAGCATGGGTGTGATGCGCATCTTGTAGGGGCACAGCGTCCGCCGCGGCGGATGCCCCTACGCCCGGCCCGGCACTATTTTGTTCCTCCGGTATCTGCGTCAAACGGGCCTCTAATCCAGCGATTCGACTCGACCGGCGGCTGCCAACTTTGGAATTCGCGTTAAGGCATCCGCGACTTCAAATGATTCGATGAGCCAATGAATCAATGGCTCTGCGGTATCGCCCTTTTCGACTTCCGGCTCTCGACCCTCGACTGCCTCGGGAGGGCGGAGCCTTTGGCTAGTAAGTCCTTTCTTGTCCGAGGCTTTGGCATCCAACGAATCAGCAATAGTTCCGGCTCAACTTGCAGGACAAATTGTTTGACGCATGCAACTTTTCGGTCGAATCTTACGTCTATATGAGTAACTCAACTCTAATGACTACCTGGGGAAGCAGGTAGCTCGAGGAGACTTGGATTACCTGCTTCCTCCTTCCCTCTACAACGAATGACCAAAACTCGCCGGATGGCCTTTGCCCTGGGGACTAAGAAGCTGTGAAATAATCCCAGGATGAGCAAAAGCATTTCACGCAAAGGCGCAAAGAAAACAGAGCAACTGTTCTTTGCGAGTCTTTGCGCCTTGGTCCCGCTTTGCGGGATGAGATTGATTATTCTTTCACAGCTTCTAAGGGCTGGGTGGCGGGGCAAACCTGAATTATGAACCCGCAATTCTAAGCAGTCCCTCGATCACATCCTTCCTTCCTCCCTGCAGGTCTTGAGGTTTGGAGCTTGGTGCATAAGAATCAAGTCCTGCGTCCAATTCCAGGGGAAGGGCGGGGCTTCAGCCCCGCCGTTCCAAGGCCTTCCTGATTATTCCAGTGTCCCGTGCCCCGCGCAGTCGCGCGCCTGCGGGACTGCGCGGGGCACGGGACCAACAGAGGGCGGGAGCCGCGACTTCGGCGGGGCCGAAGCCCCGCCCTTCCGATTCCTAACGAGGCATGACGCGTCGGTCTGAGGCAACGCCCCTTTAGTTTTCCCCTTGCTCCCTTCTCGGCTTTAGGCATATCCTGTCCTCGTTTGTTGATAATCGGGACTCGGCCTGGTTGCGGATGGGCTTAAGAGTCTCACCAACGGGGTCAAGTCCCCTGTCCGAAGACAGCGAATTGCCACTAAGTCACAGACCACCAAAAGCCGGAACCATGCTCAGGAACGGGCACTTGGGCGCTAACTCAACTTCGGCCGTAGTTTGCCGAATCCTACCCTTCTTAGCTTCTAGCGGTCATGGAGAGACTAACATGCATCTGAAACGGCTGACGATCCTTTCGAAAACGGCCCGCATTCTCACGCTCGCCCTTCTAGCGGTCTCGGCGCAAGGGCAAGGCCGGCCTGGGAACCAGGCGCCTGCGGTCCAGGGTCCGTGGATGGACCGGAGTCTATCACCCGACCGGCGGGCCGAACTCCTCGTCGGGCAGATGACGCTCAACGAGAAAATCTCACTCTTGCATGGAGTCGGACGGAAGGTGTTTTTCCGATTTCCCGGCTCGCAACCGCCGCCGGGATCGCTGGGCGGGGCCGGCTTCATTCCCGGCATTCCGCGTCTGGGCATCCCTGACCTCCAGATGGCGGATGCCGCCCTCGGCGTCACCCGTGGCGCCCAATTCAGCCGGTACTCGACCGCATTGCCGTCCGGCACATCCGAGGCGTCGAGCTGGGACCTCAAGCTGGCTCACGATTACGGAGCGTTGATTGGCAGGGAGCTTCGCGACCAGGGTTTCAGCATGTCACTAGGCGGCGGCATCAACCTGGCGCGGGAGCCGCGCAACGGGCGCCTCTTCGAGTATAAAGGTGAAGACCCGATCCTGGCGGGGAAGCTTGTCGGCCAGGAGATGAAGGCTCTCCAGGAGCAGGGCGTCATTGGCGACGTCAAACACTACGCCATGAACGACCAGGAGAGTGGCCGTAATTTCGTGAACGTCAAGATCGACAAACGAGCCATGCGCGAAAGCGATCTGCTGGCCTTTGAGATCGCCGTCAAGGATTCGGGCGTGGGAGCGGTGATGTGCTCTTACAATCTCGTCAACGGTGACTATGCCTGCGAGAACAGTTACCTTCTGAATGACACGCTGAAAAAGGATTTCGGCTTCCAGGGCTTCGTCCTGTCGGATTGGGGGGCCACTCATAGCACCGCCAAGGCCGCCTTGGCGGGACTCGACATGGAGATGCCCACTGATATTTACTTCGCCGATGCGCTCGAAAAGGCGGTGAAGCGCGGAGAGGTGCCCATGTCGCGTCTCGACAACATGATCCACCGCCTCCTGCGGACAGAGTTCGCTGTTGGCCTCTTTGACCATCCGCCGGATCGCAAGGTGGTGGATGTTTTCGCCGGATTCGAGGTGGCGCAGCGGGTGGCCGAGCAGGGCACCGTTCTCTTGAAGAACGCGCAGGGCCAATTACCACTGAGCGCGTCGCGCCTCAAGTCGATTGCGGTTATCGGATCGCATGCGGACATCGCCGTGCTCTCAGGTGGAGGTTCGGCGCAGGTCGATCCACCAGGAGGAAACGCGGTGCCGCCACCGCCTCGGCCCCCAGGCGCGCCTCCGATGCCCTTCTTTGATCGAGTGGTGTGGCACCCGTCCTCGCCGCTCAAGGCGATCCGTGCCAAGGCGGCGAATGCCAAAGTGGAGTACAACGCGGGCCTGGATCTCGGAGCCGCGGCGGAGCTGGCCAAGGCATCGGACATCGCCATCGTGTTCGTCAACCAGCCCATGAGCGAAGGGCGGGACGCGCTGAGTCTCTCGCTGCCGGATAACCAGGACCAACTGGTGAACGCGGTGGCCGCCGCGAATCCGCACACCATCGTGGTTTTGGAAACGGGCGGGCCTGTGACCATGCCCTGGATCGACAACGTGAGCGCCGTGCTGGAGGCTTGGTATCCGGGGATTCGCGGGGCTGACGCCATCGCCAACATCCTCTTCGGGGACGTGAACCCCTCAGCAAAACTGCCTCTCACATTCGCAAGAGCGGAAGCGGACCTCCCGCATCCCAGGCTTACGAAACAGCCGCCGCCGGCGGGTAAGGCTAGCCTGGAGGCCCCGTTTCCCGGTGCGCCTTTCCGCATGAATACGACGCGGTTCGAAGTCGACTACAACGAAGGCCTGAAGGTCGGCTACAAGTGGTACGACGCCGAAAACAAGCAACCGCTGTTCGCATTCGGTTATGGACTCTCCTACACCAGTTATGCCTACTCGGATCTGAAGGTCATGCCGGGGCAGGCGGTGACAGTAACCTTCAATGTGAGGAACACGGGGGCGCGTCCTGGGGCGGAGATCGCGCAGGTTTACGTCTCGTTACCAGCGAGCGCAGGCGAACCCCCGAAGCGGCTGGTGGGGTGGGATAACGTTTACCTCGCCCCTGGTGAAGCCAAAACGGTCAACCTGAGGTTGGATCCTCACTACCTGTCGATCTTCAACGCTGACAAGGACGGATGGGAACTCGTGGCCGGCGACTACAAGTTTTGGGTCGGCGGTTCTTCCCGGAATCTTCCGCTGTCGGAAATCCTCAAGATCGGCGATTGAGCGGCGGGGCACCGTTTTGTTCTCTCGGGCGAAGGGTCAACTTTTGCGCTGCCATTTCCACCC
>JBAVYG010000575.1:0-3789 GCA_049698675.1 Terriglobia bacterium | reverse complement strand
AGCGCAACCTTTAGGCCGAATCGCACTCTGGCCGTCGATCGTGTACCGCTGCCGGCCGATGAACGGGGACGAATTTGAAGGAAAAACCGCAGACGGACGGGGGGGGCCAGAAGCCTTCCCGCAATTCTCGAAGAACGCGCTTGAAGGCCGGAAGCAGGTAGATTCCGGCCTTCAACTACCCCTCTCGGCCTTCTTCAATCCGCTCAGCTTGAACCCATGCCGGCCCATCGGAACCTTCGATGCCGCCTCAGGGCAAGTGGTGGAGCACCGTGCATGAGTCTTCCGATCCCACTTCGAAAACGCGGTTCCAATCGATGAATCGCTCGTCACGGTTCGAGGAAGGTTTCACCCGGATGCAACGGCACCCCGCGTCGGCGAGCGTGACGTTCATCACCAGATACTCGGGGACCACGGACTGCGCCAGAGCTTGGGCCGATGTCAAAGACACGTTATGGCCGGAAAGGTAGCTATTCTTGACCGAATACCCCAATCCCGAGAATCCGTAGCCAATCCCGTAAAGGTCGTAGAGGACGTTCGCCCCGGTCGTACTTCCGGTCGGTGGGAATGCACCGCCCGTGAGCTGCCAGAGGGCTACGCCGGCATTCATCATTGCCGCCAGTGTCAAGGGCACCTGCGTTTCGGACTGATCGGAAAAGCTGAACGCGGCGCAGTACATCTGCTTGTCCACCGTGTCGCTCGTCGTGGCCGGGCAGGCCGTGGACGTATACCCTAAGTCGGCAACGAGGGCCTTGAACACGTTCGGCCAGGTGGCGAGCATGGCCCGAGTTTTCGTGGGGTCGGGCGGCCGGCAGCGCATGGCCACCAAATCGTACGCCGCATTGGTATCGCCGCCCACATAGCGAACCACCTCTTGGACCGGCATGGCCGGCTCGTAATAGACCGTTGCGCTCACGAAGGCCCGCTTCATAACGTTGTTATTTCGGCCGATGCTCGTGACGCTTTGCGTGGGGCTGACGTAGATGATCCGCTCGAAATCGTTGATGGCCGCGAACCCTGTGGCCGCATCGCTGGAACGAGTATGATCGGCCACTGTTGCCGGCGAATTCTCCGCAGCCGCCACAGTCGTCACGGGGGGCATGCTGTGGTTCACGGTAGACCCCCAGGCCACAAGAAGCAGGGCTCCGATTACCAAGGCCAAGATTGGCAGCGGTTTCTCATTGGCAAAGCGAAAAAGAAGCGTTCTTTTGGCATTTCCCATGGAGATCCTTTCCTCCAACGTTTACCATCGGCTCCCCGTGCAGCGGCAAACAGATCCAGGGCAAGTCAGTGGATCTGACGCATTTCACTGAGAACTGCGAAGTCACTTGGCCTGGGGTGACCCGCATCGAATTGAAGCTCCGCCTCGCCCATTTGCCGTAAAGGAAAAACCCTCTCCCGCCGCAGCGACGAGGGGAGTTGCTTGGGGGAACCATTCACCCCATGGAGCTTGTTGGAGGTGGACTCCGTAGTCAAGAGTACTTTCGTCAGCAATAAGTTAATTTTGGCAAGGCCTAGTTTAACCTGGTCTTCATCTCCCTTCAGGGGGGATGGGAGCTGAGGCAATTGTGAATTCTGAATTCTGAATTGCCCTCTTTCTCTTTTCCAGTGACTTCTGACACCGCCTGACACCAAGGGCGGTAGCCTGGCTAGTAAACGGAAGGAGTGTGTGGGTTATAGTGTCTTGCGGAGGCTCAGTGCCGTTCTGGCCCTGCAAATCGTGGCCAGTAAATAGTATGTGGTGGGTGGTATGTAGTAGGTGGTATGTGGGGATGGATGTTTTTCCCCAGCTACCATCTACCACCTACTACATACCTTCTTCACACCTTGTGGCTTCTGGCTCGCGTCGCGACGCCGCTTCACTCCACAGTCACTGTGATGCTCGCACCACGTGAGAGGCTGCCGCTGACGCCCGTCACCGTAACTGTGTAGTTGCCCACGGGCGTGCCGGGGTTGGTGATGGTGGTGGTGGTGGTGCTGCTGCTACCACCGCAGGCGACCAAGGCTGCGCCCAGCAGAACAAGGAACAGCGACCCGAAGGCCAGCTTCAATCGGCGTCTCTTTGTCGGGATGAGCAGCAGGAAGAAAGCAGCAAGAATAGCTCCCCCGAGAGGCGCCAACCAACGCGGACCTTTAAATAGGCCGATCACCGTCGATGGGGCGGTTGTGGTCACCGTGAGTACGGTAGAAGCATTATAGGCTATTGAGGGAGAAGCCAGCGAGCAAGCGGCTCCTGTCATCGCGGTTGGGACCGCGCAACTTAAGGTGACTGTGCCGGTGAAGCCGTTGAGGGGACTTATGCCGATCGAGGTAGTCCCGGATGCGCCCGGGGACGCAATGGCCATTGTGTTTGGACTTGGTACTACGCTGAAGTCGGGTGTGCCGCTGTTGACGGTGATGGTGACGGCAGGCGAAGACGTCGAAGCCGAGTAGTTTGGATCTGTAATACCGGGGGCGTATTGCGCCGTGATACTCGCGTTTTGCGTAAAAGATGTGGCGAGGGTTGCCGTCGTGGAGGCGTAGGGATTGGTCGCACTGGTCGGAGCGTTGGCTCGCGCGTACGTCACGGTGCCACTGATCGGAGCGCCCGAGTTCAGGAACTCCACATTGCCCGCCGGCGCGAGGCCAATGCTCGAGGTGCCCACGGTCGCCGTCAGGGTTACGGATTGGCCGGATGTGACGGTGGTCAGGCACTGTTGTGGCAGGGCGTCGGTCGCGCACCCTGTAGCGGTGATGGTGGTTGGGGCTTGAGTGACGGTAACCGCTGCCGTGCCTGTGCTCGAGCTGTAGCTATTGTTGGGAGGAGCGGGGGAGGGGCTGTAGCTGGCAGCCAGATTGTGTAATCCACCAGTAAGCTGGATGAACTGATCCTCCGCGTTGCCTTGGCTGTTCAAGGTGTAGGTGCCAGGGGTGGTCTTAGAGGGCTGCCCCAAGTCAGGTGGCGGTTGCAGGTTATCGGTCACCGTCACCTGTCCGGTAGGACATTGATAGGTGAGAAGACCGGTGGGATTGGAACTGGAATTGTTAAAGCACGCGCCAGCGACGCCTCCGTAATAGGAAGTATTAAGGCTGCCCGAGCTGTTTGTCACATCCACGCGCAACCAGTATCCAAGATACACAACATTGGAACATACAATGTTGCCTCCGTATGTGACCGATGTTACGCCGTACGTGAAATTCCCATTGCAATCCTCGGTAACCAACTGGACAAGCGTGTTGCTGGTTTCCGGGTTTACCGTAACCGTGACTGGGTTCGAGTTGCTCGACCCATCGGTCCCGTTACCCGCATAATGCGCCGTCACGCCATACGTCCCGCCAGGGAGCATGTTGGTCGAGCCGGAATAGGCGCCGCTGGTCAGTGTAAAGGGACCAATGCCGGTGCCGTTGCTCGAACTGCTGCCCACTGGCGCGACCAGTGAGACATCGCCCGTGGCAGCAGGACTGACGGTAGCGGTGAAGTTGACCTGCGTGCCATGCGTGATGGTGATCGGGGTTGTGGCACATGGGGTTCCCAGGCAGAGTTGGGTCCCCGTCCCCACGAAGTTCGACGTCCATTTCTGCACCAAGTTGTTGGCGTTGACCGAGCCGAGCCCGGTGGCATAGTCATATCCGGCGTTCGTGGGCCAGGCTGCTGTGGAGCTGCCGCTGGGATAAACCATGATGCCGTAGTCGCCTGTACCGGCATTGTTGCAATCGGGGTACCCCATCACGCACGCCACCGAGTTATTACCCACCTGCACGTCATAGAAGATGCAGGAAGAAGCGTTGGCAGTGGGAGCCATAAGCGAGGTC
>JBAVYG010000574.1:0-7856 GCA_049698675.1 Terriglobia bacterium | reverse complement strand
GAGAAGAACTCGGCGCTGAGATGCCCCCGCCGCATCTTCGGGACGCTGATCATGAAAGGGCTGTCCGGCTGGGCGAGGTCGTAGCCCTGATCCAGCATCATCTGGGGGGTGTCCGCATGGGTATCGATGATGATGGCTTGCAGGAGAACCTTTTCCGCAGTCTTCTCGGCCTCGGCCGGCGGGCGCTGGGAGGAAAATAAGGGGCCCGCCGCCAGCCCACAAACAAACAAGATTTCAAGCATGCGCCGTGACTTTTGCATAGTGGATACCTTTGCGATTCCAGAGTCTGCGATTATCAGAAGTCGTGATGGGGTTTGTCAAACGTATTCTGGTAGGTGGTAGGTAGCAGGTGGTATGTGGGGTAAGAACCCCAGCCCCCCAGGGCACAGAAAGCAGGCAGGAGAGAAAGAAGAGAGCAATTCAGAATTCGAGATTAATGACATGCCTTTGGCTTTCTTCAGCAAGCGGAAATCCCTTCAGGCGGGGCTATGGCGGCTCGGGGTTCCTTGCTATAATCATTGCCATTCTGTTCGGGTAGGCGGCGCATATGGGGAATACTGTTCCACGTCTCATCGTCCGTGACGCGTTTGGGAACCAGCGCGAAGTCGAAATCGTTCGCACACCTTTTACGATGGGCAGGCAGAGCGACAGCGACCTGGTGTTGCTGGACAGCAGAATCTCGCGTCGTCACGCTCAAATTGTTAAGACAGATAGCGGCTACCTTATTGAAGACATGGGGAGCCGGCACGGGACTGCCGTGAATAATGAACGGATCAGTTCCTGCCCGCTGAAATCGGGTGATCGCATCAATCTGGGTGTGGCGGATTCCTACACGCTTTCGTTCGTGGTGGACCAAGCGGTGCTGCCGGAACTGCTGGAAAAGCTGGAGAAGGCTGCGGTGGGTCCGGCGCCGCAGCTTCAGCATCTCGGGTTGCTCCTCCGAATGGCCCAGATGATGCACCGGGCCCCGGCGCTCGAGGAAGTCCTGGTGGTTCTGGTGGATTCGGCGTTGCAACTGACCAACGCGGAGCGCGGGCTGCTGTTCCTCCTCGAGGCGGATGGAAACCTCCACCTGAAGCTTGCTCGGGGCGCAGGCGGCGTTTACCTGGGACGCGACGTCACAGACTACTCCCATGCGGTGGTGGAGCGGGTGGCGGCCTCGGGCCAGGAAGAAGTGATCCTAGAAGACCAGATGACCGGCCGCACGGCTCAGGAGACCAAGATCATCCGTACCGAAGTGCGCGGCATTGTTGCCGTCCCTTTACAGAAGCTGCCGGTTTCTGAAACCGAGGGTGAGACTATCCAAATCACGGCGCCCGAACTGCTCGGCGTCATTTATCTCGATACGCGCTCGCACCCCACCGCGGTGACGGGGCTCGACCGCCAGGTGCTGCAAACGCTCGCCGTGGAAGGCGCCACCGTCATCGAGAACGCCCGCCTGTTGCGCATTGCCCAAGATCAGGAGCGCATCCAGCACGAGATGTTCCTTGCCCGCAACATCCAACAGGCGCTTTTGCCACGCCGCTTCCCCACGTGCGACTACTTCCAGGTTTGCGCCACCACCATGCCGACGGAACATGTGGGCGGAGACTACTACGACATGGTGCACCTGCCCGGCGAGCGGTACGGATTCATCGTGGCGGACGTCTCGGGTAAGGGCCTTCCCGCCGCCATGCTGGCGGCCAACCTGCAGGGAGCCTTCGCCGCGGTGGCAGCCGGCGATCCGGACCTTGCTCTCTTGTTTGAACGCGTGAACGATTTCCTTTGCGAGCGGACACCCTCGGAAATGTTCGCCACGATACTCTACGGTGTCCTGGACCGTCTCGGCGGGTTTCAGTTCGTCAACGCCGGGCACGTTCCGCCTCTGATTATCCGCGCCAGCGGCGGGGTTGACCGTTTGAGTCCCGCGAACTTCCCCGTGGGATTGTTTCCTGGCACAACGTTTGAAGTCGCCGGCGCACAAATGCTAAGCGGCGACGTTTTGTTGATTTGCTCGGATGGTGTCACCGAGGCGCACGCCGCCGATGAAGAGCTGTTCGGAGAAGCCAGGTTGCGGAATCTTCTGGAGGGTTGTTCAGGCCTGACTGCGGATGAAATCTGCCGCCGTGTGGTGGGCGAGGTGCACGAATTTGTAGGTAATTCTCCGCAAGCCGACGACCTCACGCTCATCGTCGTGCGGTTTGCAAAAGAGCAGTGACGAGTGACAAGTGACGAGTGGGAAACTCGAAACTCGAAAATCGAAATTCGAAACTCGAAACTGGAAATGACCGCATTCCCAAGCTTCTGTTTTTCCGCTTGTCACTCGTCACTGCTCACTTGTCACTGCTCTTCGGGCCCCTGACACCCGACCCCTGGCACCTGCTCCTCTGCTTGTCACTCGTTCCCGCTCTGCGGGATCACTCGTCACTGCTCTTCCCGCCCCTGACACCTGACACCCGGCACCTGACACCTGCTCTTCCGCTCGTCACTCGTCACTTGTCACTCGTCACTGCTCTTCCGGCAATGGCCGCAGGCTTTTGAGAAGCTCTTCCGGTGGCAGGGTGTTCAGGACGTCTTCCTTGCGCATCCAGCCGCGTCGCGCCGTCACCACTCCGTAACGCATCAGTTTGAAATGATCGGGGCTGTGCGCGTCAGTGGAAATGATGACTTTCATTCCCCGATCTCGCGCCAGCTTCAGGTGCCGGTCGCAGAGGTCGAGGCGTTCGGGGTGGCCGTTCAATTCCAGGATGAAGCCGTATTCCTTTGCTGCCGCGAAGACCTTTTCAAGGTCGAAAACGAACGGGTCGCGCTTCAGAATCTGGCGGCCCGTGGGGTGTCCGAGGATCCTGACGTAGGGATTGGCGAGAGCTTTCAGTAGGCGGGCTGTCATTTCCTGGGCGGGCATGTTCATGCGGGAATGGACGCTCGCCAATACAATGTCGAATTGCTTCAGGATTTCATCCGGATAATCGAGACTGCCATCGCCCAGGATGTCGACCTCCGCGCCTGTCCAGATTTCGATGTTTTTGACTTTCTTGCGCGCCGCTTGGATGCGGCGGATGTTCTCCAGGGCGCGTTTTTCGTCCAGGCCATTCGCGATGGTTACGGCCTTCGAATGGTCCGTGATGAGGATGTATTCATAGCCGAGCCTTTTGGCGGCTTCCGCCATCTCCTCCACGCTGGCCTTGCCATCCGAGGCAGTGGTGTGCATATGCAAGTCACCCTTGATGTCCTCCAGTTCCACCAGCTTGGGGAGCTCACCTTTCTCCGCCGCTTCGATCTCGCCCAGGTTTTCGCGCAGCTCCGGGGGAATCCACTGCAGGTCCAGCTTGGCGTAGATTTCTTCCTCGGTTCGGCGGGCCAGCGCTTCTTCCCCTTTGAAGAGGCCGTATTCACTCAGCTTCCATCCTCGTTTTTTCGCACGCTCGCGCAGCGCCACGTTGTGTTCCTTTGAACCGGTGAAGTATTGCAGGGCGGCACCGTAAGATTCGCGGTCGAGCAGGCGGATGTCAACCTGCAGGTCGTTCTGGAGCTTCACGCTCACTTTGTCTTCACCTTTGGCCAGCAACTGGGCGACCCCCGGGAATTTGGCAAAGTAGTCCGCGATGCCAGCGTGGTCATAGCCTGTGACGAGCAGGTCAAGGTCCCCGACGGTTTCCCGCCCACGCCGGAATGAGCCGGCAGGTGTGACCTCCTCCACTCCACGAAACTCCTTGAGGTAGTGGGTGAGCTGTTGCGCGGTTTCATAGGCCGTATCCAGCCGGAAGCGTCCGGCGGCTCGCCGGTAAACCTCGAGGGCTTTCAGAATGTTCTCCTCGGACTTAACGCTCATGCCCGGAAGGTTCCGCAAGCGGCCCGCTTGGACAGCGGCCTCCAAGTCGTCAATGCTCTTGATGCCCGCTTGCTTGTAAAATAAACGCACTTTTTGGGGACCGACGGTTTGCAATTGTAAGAGTTCGAGCAGGCTTGCCGGCACTTTTGCCAATTGCTCCTGGTGGCACTTGCTTTTCCCGGTCTCAGCGAGCTCGATGATTTTCTTTGCGAGGTCTTCGCCAATCCCTGGGATGTCGGTCAGTTTCCGCTTGGGGTCGCGAGCGATGTCTTCCAGCCGCTCAGGGAGACCTTCGATGGCGCGTTTGGCACGATCATAGGCAGCGGCCTTGAAAGTCCATTTGGGGTCGTCTTGGATGATCTTCATCAAGTTCGAGATTTCTTCAAAGACGGCTGCGATCTCGCGGTTTTCCATGTTTGCCTCCGGGACGAACCAGCGCTAGCAATAGTTTACTGCCAAAGTGCGAAGAGAAGGGTTGGCTGTTTGAACCCGAATTCGAAAGTTGGCAGCCGCCGGTCGAGCCGGATCACTTGATTAGAGGCCCGTTGGAGGCAGATACCGGAGGAACAAAATGGTGCGGGGCCAGGCGTAGGGGCATCCGCCGCGGCGGACGCTGTGCCCCTACAAGATGCACATCGCACTCACGCTAACTTTCGAATTCGGATTAAATCGCGGAGGAAGCTTATTCCAAGGTCAGGTGTTTCCGACCGACGGCAAGAGGTTGCTTGTCCAACCCTCGTGAGCGGGCGTACATCCGCATACCCACCCAGATTACCGCTGAAGTGGCCGCTGGCCAGAGGGCGATGGCCAAGACGGTGAGCAGCGGTCTCGCCCAGGGGGAACTAGCCGCTATGTAATTGGGTAGGGCGGTTCCCAATGCTAGCGTGCTGAGGCTCAGCGTGACCATCTCGACGTCGGTCGCCTCGCGTGCGCTTGCCCAAAGATACGTTAAGGGGAAAACCGCGACGAGGAAGTGGTGACCCCAACTGAAGGGTGCCACCAGAAGGCAGACGAGGGGGAGCACGATGAGCTCATTGATTACGCCACTTGCGTCCTTGCTTTTTTTCCAGCACCAGAAAAGGAAGACCAGAATGACCGCCACGCCACAAGCTTTGTGGAACAGACACAATCCTGCAGGAACTGGGCACTGTGAGCTGGCGACGCACCCGGGAGCGTACAGTGCATCAATCAGGCCCGGTAATGAGCGATTGTCAGAATTCCCCACCCCACAGGAAATGCCCGGGTACACGGCCGTTAGCCAAGTCAGGTTGTTCTGCCATCCCAGCCGCCATACAGAAATTCCTGTCAGGCCAATTACGCACACGGCGTAGGCGACCAGCCAACGCCACTGCCGGCGCAAGGCGAGGAGCGGAACTGCGACAGCGGGGGCAAGCTTAATTACTGTCCCAAGGGCAAAGCACAATGCCGAAGCAATCGGCTGGCGACGGTTAAGAAGGTAGACACCCAGGACCCAGAGAAACAGAACTAGGGCATTGACCTGTCCCAAAAAAAGATTGTCCCTAAAGGGAGAGAAGCAACAGACCGCCGCAAGTGTAATCGAAAAGGTTGCAAGAAGTGACTCGGAAGGAACGAGCTTCAAGGTCAGGAATATGGCTGCTGCTGTCATCGTTATAATCAGCAATTGCCAGGCGAGATAGGCCTGCTGCCAGGGCAGTTTCGCGAAGGGCGCCATCGCAAGTGCGGAAAAAGGGGGATTGGTATATTGGAGTGTGTGTGAGAACCCGCTCGCCCGTGCCACCTGCGCCCAGGCCGTTGAATTGTCAACCCGAGAGTGCAAAAGCCTGTACCCCTGGCTGCGGTCGGCGGGAGGGTAGTAGAGAGGCTGGGCACCGTTCTGCAAGGCAATTTTGCCGCCGACGTAAAAGACCTGAAAATCGATGGGAACAAGGTCCTCCTCTGTCATGTAAGCCCTGTCCGCTGAGTTCTCAAAACTCGCCATCAGCGTGAGCCCGAGAAGAGTCAGGAACACACACACATACCAGAGGCGAGGCGCCTTTGGTTTCACTGTCGGTCCCATGGCGTCCTCCAAATTTGTATGCTCCTCGTGAGGCAGGTGGCTAACATTCTGAGGTCCCCCGAGGACTCGGACCACTTTGAACTGCGAGCCTCAGACCCGGGTGTCTGGGCCCGCTGTTGCCTTAGCGCGGAAAGTATACTAACCGGGAGATTGCGTGTAAAGCAGGCAAGTTAGGGGCGGGGTGGGAATGAGGGGTGAGGTGTGAAGGGCAAAGAAGCTGCAAGAAGGGCACCTGAAAACCGTACTCCGCAGGGTACTGCCTAGGCTCGAGTTCGCCCTGCATGAAGCCTCATATATTCCCCCCCCAACGCGACCGTCTAGCGAGAGCGTTCCCAAGCCTCTTCAAGATTATCAGCAAATTCTCTCACAGGATGGTAATGAGCTCTGAGATAGGCGCGGAGTGGGGCTAATGAACTACTGTTCGCTCCCCGGGTACGAGGAACGTCCAGCCATGCGGACCACATCACGAATCGCACTTGGTACTTTTCCAGCATTTCAATGACGTTCTGCACCTGCTCAGGCCGGGTGTAACTGCTATCCGTAACAAAGGACACTTCGGCTGGATTTCGCAAATCCAGCAGAAAATACTGATCACAATCGTCAGCTTGGAAGTAGAAGTCCCCCGGGTGTGTTCGACTGAGTATCCAACGGTATTTTTCGAAGCGGTTCGGATCGAGGAGAGCCGCGCGCCCCGTCGGCGACTGGAGATATCCCCTCCAACTCGTTTGCACAATAACCGCCTGGGCCACCAAAACCACCAGTGCGCAAGCTGCGATAAAATGGGTGACCGCCCGGGGAAGCTTTGGGGAGGATTTGACCAACCACACAAACACAATCAGCCCAGTCGGGGCGACGGAAATCAATCTGAACCAGACCGGGGAGAACGCGATGCCGAGGAATAAGAAGATCCCAAGGGTATTGACGAGCATTAGGCGATCCCACGGCTCGTCGGGATGCGCTCTCGCCCGTCGGTGGTACCGCACCAAAAATAAAACATACACGAGCGGCAGCAGCGCGTGGATGAAAAGCCAGACCAACAAAGCCGGTAGCTCCAGCAAGAGAGGGAAGGACGGCGGTTCCGCCATGTAGACGTCGAGCGTTCCCCAGTACCATTTGGACCAGTACTTCATCAAGAAGACAACCGTGCAGGCGATGAAGTGTCCGAGGCCGACCTTCCAAACAAGGTAAGCGAGGGGCGGCAAGGTTGTGGCGAGGAACGGTGCGAACAAATACATTTCAGCCTTGACCAGCCAACCCCAGCCCTGCTTTTTTGCACGACATTCCCAGAGCAAAAACGCGGCGAAGCCCAAAATTGCTATCACACCCCGGGACTGAGTGAACAAGGCGGCAAGGCCGCAGAGCGCCCCGGCCGCCCCCAATCGAGCCGGGCTTCTTTTCGCAATCAATACGGCGATGGCCCCCATGCATGCGATGGTACTGAACCAATGGTGGGTGGGGTCACGCTCCGTGACAAACCCAAAAGCTAGAAAAAGCAGGCTGGGCAGATAGACATACGCCCCGCTCAAAAGGTGTCTTGAGATAATGACGGACAACCATGCCAAACTTATTCCCAGCACGATCCACGTGGCACTGGGAATCCAAGCCCGGACCCCGAACAATTTGAAAAGTAGCAGATAAAACACCTGGGTGCCTGGAAGCGTAAACTGGAAAAAGTCTCGATAGATCACCTGCCCCTCGAGCATCTTCACGGCTTCCAACAGGTAGATGGGTACGGTATCTCCTTGGTAGATAGGAGTAGAGGGCGGGATGAAGGAGTTGAGGTAAAGACAGCCAATCCCCCCGAGAAATAGGAGCGGGCCAAGCCGGCCCAGCAGAGTTTGGAAAGGGGCTTTCTTGATTGTGGAATTCTCCCTACAGAATGTTCCGACCCTAGCCGGCATTTCTCACCACGGGTCCGAAAGGGGGGGCTTTACAGGCTGCGGAAAAACCCTTCCAAGCTGTCATTCCGAGCGGAGCGAGGAATCTCGCTCTGAGTGTTTTCAAGCC
>JBAVYG010000573.1:0-8111 GCA_049698675.1 Terriglobia bacterium | reverse complement strand
GAAGGAGCGTGTTTGAACGTTTCCTGAAATGTATCGAGGCCTGCGGGGTCCGAAAGCAATACTCCGGTTTCCTCGACGCCAAAGACTTCGGGGTTCCACAAGTGCGAAGGCGCTTCATCCTGCTCGCCTCCAGAAAGGGGAGGATACTTCCCCCGAGGCGCTCGCCGAAGGTTGCCACGGTACGAGATTGTATAGGCAAGTACCCTCCCTTAACCGATGGCGAGGATTGCGAAGCCATCCGAAATCACGTTGCCCGCCTCTTGCAGCCCCACCTAAGGCGCATCGTGGTTGCGGTCCCGAGGAACGGCGGCAGCAGGAAGGACGTAGCCGATAAAGGGTTGCTGCTGAAATGCCACCGCGAGCATCCGGGTGCCCACAAGGACGTGTTTGGAAGACTGGCCTGGGACCGTCCTGGACCTACCCTGACGGGCCGATGTACGGACGTGTACTGCGGACGTTTTACCCACCCTGATCAAGACCGAGGGCTCTCTCTGCGTGAGGCGGCTGCGCTCCAAACTTTTCGTGACGATTACGTCTTCTACGGAACCTTCTTCCACATTGCCCAACAGATAGGCAATGCCGTCCCCGTTAAGCTCGGCAACCGGCTAGGCCTTGCGATCAAGCGAGCAGCTTTGCGTCAGGGGGTACAAGAGTGACCAAGCAACCGTACCGAATGGAGTTTGACATCGGCACCATCAAGCACCTCGGCCTGCAGATGTACTCCACACTACCCCCTGTCATAGGCGAGATCGTGGCCAATTCGTGGGACGCGGACGCCGAGTGGGTGAAGATTACTATCCCGACCAAACCGATGGGGCCCGGCTGCGAAATAACCGCGACCGACAACGGTTGCGGAATGTCCGATAATGATGTCCGAACCGCCTATGTCATAGTAGGCCGCGATAGACGGAGCGAGGAGGGCAAGGACGTCACCCCGGGGTTAAGAAAGCTTATGGGGCGCAAAGGCATAGGCAAATTCTCTGCCTTCGGAATTGCAAACGAGATTGAGGTGGAGACCGTCAAAGCTGGCCAGACTTCAAGACTCATCTTAAATTACGAGAAGTTGGAAAAGAACGCAAAGCGCCGCGAGATTCTATTAGACGCGCTGGATGCCACCGGCACCCTGAAGAAAGGCACGAGGGTGACCCTGCGCGACTTTAAGAAGTTCAAAACCAAAAGTATCGATATTAACGGAATCCGGCGGGGTCTCGCGAGGCGTTTCAGCGTGATAGGCGCCAGCCATCACTTCGAGCTCATCATCAACGACAAAGCGATCACGCCTCAGGAAAGAGACCTGAGGCGCCTGCTCGATACGGACGAGGATGGCAAGCCCTATCTTTGGGAGTTCGATCAGGTTGAAATTCAGGAGGGCACCGGTTGGAAGGTGTCGGGTTGGATCGGGGCACTCAAGCGGACGGCCGAAGTGGAAGACGGCATCCAGCGCGGCATCGTCATCATGGCTCGCGGGAAGCTGGTCCAAGAGCCCTTCATGTTTGATGCCACTGTGGGCCAGCAGTTTGCACTTTCGTACTTGGTGGGTGAACTGACGGCAGAATTCGTCGACGATGTCGAGGACACGATCGGAACCACGCGGAATCAGCTCGTCTGGGATACAGAGGCCAATACTGCTCTCAAGGCGTGGGGGCAGAGGGAGGTCAAGCGCATTGCGCGCGCATGGGCCGAAAAGCGCAAGGAAGATAACGAAAAGGCGCTGCTCAAGAATCCGTTGTATCAGAAGTTCACAAAGGAGGCAGAGCAATTCGAGGACTCTCGGGTCATGAGGGTCGCAGACAAGCTAATCAGACAAGTGGTCGGCGGCAATGTCGTTGAGGACCCAAAGGAGCAGGAGCCCGTCATACAGTTATGCCTCGATTACATGGCGTTCGACTCATTTCAGGAACTTGCGCAAGAGTTGGAAGGGGTCGGACTGGCTGACACCTCCAAGCTCATCGAACTGTTCCGGTAATGGGAGGTGGTCGAGGCGAAGGAAATGATGCGCGTCACAGAGGGAAGAATCACCACAATACAAAAGCTTCAAGACCTCATCGAGACAAACGCTCTGGAAGTCCCGACACTGCATCGGTTCCTAAAAGAGTTCCCCTGGGTCCTCGACCCGCGCTGGACGCTGGTCGCAGACGAAAAGACGTACAGCGACTTGCTGCGTGAAAGGTTTCCCGAAGACCCAAAGACCCTGGAAGAGGACCGGAGAATCGACTTCCTGTGCGTGAGTGAGAGCGACACGCTCGTCGTTGTGGAGATAAAGCGTCCCCAATCGAAGGCTTCTAGGAAAGAGCTTGAACAAATTGAAGAGTACGTAGCATTCATGCGGGACCACGTCAAGAAGACCAGTGATCCGGCCATGAAGGTAACGGACGTTGTCGGATATCTGCTCTGCGGCGATCTTGTGGATACATTTTACGTAAGACAGCGGCGTGAGAATCTCCAACGCTCCAGGATATTCATCCGGCTATACGCTGATCTTTTACGATTGGTAAAATCTAACCACCGCGAATTCCTCTCCCGATACTCACAGTTGCGGAAAGCTAAGGCACGCCGGCGGGAGCCTTAATGGGAATTGGTCATGAGCGATAACTTGACTCCAGAGCAACGCAGTTGGGCGATGTCGAGGGTCAAGCAGAAGGATACTGATCTGGAACTTACAATTCGCTCCGCGCTCAGGAAACTTGGTTATCGGTTCAGGACAAACGTCGGGGATCTCCCGGGTAAACCCGACATTGTATTCTCTAAGGCGAGGGTTGCCATCTTTATAGACGGGGATTTCTGGCATGGGTATCGCTTCCCAACGTGGCAGCACAAGCTGAAGCCGTTTTGGAGGCGCAAGATTAAGAGGAACCGCTTGCGCGATCAGAAGAACTTTCGGAAACTGCGCTCAATGGAATGGCGCGTGGTTCGGGTATGGCAGCACCAAATCAAGGCTGGCATCGATGCGCGCTTGCGAGAGGTCTTGCTGGGCCTGCCCAAGAATTCCTCTCGCTCGTGAGGGGTAACGATCATCCGGGGCCAGTCCCCCCAGTCCTGCCGCCGAATTGATCGCAGGAGTGGGTAGAGAGTCTGCGGCTTTCCCTTCAGGTTCGCGTTCCTTCATTCACCAGCGACCGTGCACAATCGACCGCCAGAATGAGATTCTCGCTCGCCTCCCTACCCGGACGCCCAGTGTAATCGCGAGCGCCCGACTGCTCCGGGTCAGAGCGAGATTCCTCTCCCGCGACTGCGGGATCGGAATGACAGCCTTCACAAACGTTGGACGAGGCCCGCGGGCACGAAGGCGCCTCAGAGCCAGAGGATTTTGAGAGCATTGGCAACACACTCAAAGTCTTTGTCGCTCGTGACCAAGGTTGCCTTGCGCGTTTTGGCCAGCGCGGCGGCGAAGCAATCGGCGTAGGGAAGGTTATGCTGAGCTTTGAGGCTGGCAGCTAGCCGGGCAAGTTCCATGTCAACGTTGATGAGCTCAATCGGAAGCTGGGCAGTCTCTTGGAGCTTGATGTTGGCCGCTTTCTCACCGTGCGCCCGCCAAATCGCGTAATAAACCTCGCCCCAGTTGACCAAGGACATCAGCAGGGGGCGCTTGGCCTCGGCAGCCTTGGATAGAAGCTCTTCCACCTTTTCCCCGCCGGCGCGATCCTCGAAGAAGGCCATCAGAGCGCTGGCGTCGAGGACATAGTTCATCACAGCGTACGTTCTTGCTTGCGCTCCTTGAGCAGAAGGTCAAGCGCAGAAGGCTCCCCCTTGAGCGATCCGCGCAGTCCACGAATGAATTGCCGGGTCACGGGTTGCACGACTATGCGCCCGCCCTCCTCGAGAAAGGAAATGGTCGTTCCCTTCTTAATCCCGAACCGCCGACGCAGCCGCGCCGGAATCACAAGTTGTCCCTTGGTGGTGACGACACTGGTCTCAGCCTTCACGGCTCACCTACTCTATCAGGTTAATCATACTGACACGCCTTTGGTAAGTCAAGCTAAAAATATCCTACTATACGTCAGAAGTAACTGATCAGCCTCCGGCTCTCAGTGCCGAGCGCTCACAGCCACGGTCGGTTCCTGGTGTCCTGTCCCATGTTATTGTTGACAATGAGCAGCCTGCCAGGAACCCCCTCACCCGGCCCGCCCCGGCTGAAGGAAACGCCGGCGGCTGTCCACCCTCTCCCCAAAGGGGAGAGGGGCAGGGGAGTGAGGGGGTACTGTCAGTAATTAGGTGGGACAGGACACTAGCACCTGGCGCAGAGCTGTTTTTAGGTCTGCAGCCTTTGGCCTGGCGGCGCTCGGTCTTACCCGCGGGCGCAGGGTTGGAGAGACAGGACATACTGCGCAGCCGGCTTTGCTTGACGCTGCCCTGTGGCTCAATTAGACTTCCATCATCGGAATTGTGCGGGCATGGGAACTGAATGAAAAAGGAAACGATACTTACGGCGGTGGTTTTCTTCGTGGTGGGGTTTCTTGCGGGGTATATCACGGACGCGCAGATGAACTGGAGCGGGCGGCAGAAAGCTGTGATGACGGCAACCCCGGCTATACCCTCCGAGATGCCTGGCGGGGGCGCTCCCGGTGCAGTCCAGGGTGCAGGCATGCCGCCAGGATTGCCCGAGGGGCATCCTCCCATCGACACCGCGTTGGTTATCAAGCAACTCCAGGAGGAAGCGGAGCAAAACCCCAAGGATTCGGCCATTCCTTTAAGACTCGCCAACTTCCTGTACGACCAGCGGCAGTACCAACAGGCAATCGAGTGGTACCAGAAATCCCTGGCCATCGATCCGAAGAACGTCAACGCCCGCACTGACATGGGAACTGCATACTATTACATCGGCCAGACCGGACAGGCTATGAGAGAATACAGCCAATCGCTGGCCATTGATCCCGACCACAAGCCCACCTTGTTGAACGTGATTGTGGTGAACCTGGAAGGGACTCACGACACCGCAGCCGCCCAGCGGGCGTGGGACCGTCTGCACAATCTGGATCCCTCGAATCCAGCTCTGCCAAGCTTGAAGCAGAAGTTGGACGCGGCGCGGGGCTCCGGCGGTGGCGCTCTGCCCAGGCAGTAAACTCCGGGCATCCCCCAGTCCCTTCATGCCGTCTGACAAACTATGGGACGCTTGCTCTCCTATTTCGTGGAATTAATCTTCCTCATCCTGATCGCGAAGATGCTGGGCCGGGCCCTGCAAGGTCTCTTCAGTCCCTCTCCGCCGCGCCGGGAGAATCGTGCCGTGGACGGGGGACCTCGAGACTCTTCCCGGACGCACATTGGCAAGACCGAGCGCGATCCGGTTTGCGGCATGTTTGTTTCCACAGAACTTTCCCACCGCCTCGTGCGCGGCTCGGAGACCCTTCACTTCTGCTCCCATGAATGCCTGGAGCAATACCAAAAGGGAATGGCGAATGTATCGTCCTGAGCGGGAAAACCTCGCGCCCGCGCTGCATCGATTCCGCAGCGTCCGGCTGGTCTCTGCGCTGGCACTGCTAACCCTGTGGGCGCCCACATCTGCCCTGGCATGGGGCGGCCAAGTGAGGCTCACCCGCCGATACCAAAGCGGCCAGAAAATGGTCTACGCCACCAAAATGCACACGAAGGCGGTGATTCACTCCGAGCCCCCCGAACTTCAGAATTTTCTGCCTCCCCTGCCCACCAACTTCTCCCTGCAGCAGCAAAACACCATGACGGTAAAGGCGGTCCATAGCGACGGCAGCGCTGACATCGAGAATCATTTCGACAAGTTCGAATTCCAGTCGGACCTCGCCGACCGCGTGCCAGCGAATTTCCGTGACCCCGCCGTTAGCGCGCAGCAGGAAATCAGCGAACACGTGGTTGGCCAGGATATCGTCGCCCACTTTGACCGCAACGGACGGCTCCTGGGGTTTGAAGGCGGGGAGGGCTTGTTCGAGCAGTTGGATCCGGCCTATCGAGAGTCGCTTCGTCAGGCATTGAGGTTTTTCCTCCAGCAAGTGGGAGGCGATAGGCTCTATCCCGAGCACCCGGTGAAACAGGGAGAGACTTGGAAGAACAAACTCGACTCGCCGGCGAGCGCGGCGTATCCCTATAACGTCGAAGGGGAGAACACCCTGCGTTACGTCGGCAAGACCAAAGCCGGGGGCGTAAAAGCCGCGGTGGTGGAATTCAGCTTCGTGAACGTGCTCAGGCCCGCGCCTGCCGCCCTTGGGAAAGCGGAGCCGCTGGCACAGCTTGAATCCCACGGTCTGGGAGTGGACATGCGCATCGAGGGCCAGGGCAAAGGCCGGGTGCTGTTGGCGCTCGACGACGGGAGGGTGCTCCAGAATCATGCCACCGCCCACCAGACCTTGAGCGCCCAGCTCAAAAGCTCGGCCCCGCTCCCCTTTACGAACTCACAAACCTTAAAGCTCGAAGTGCAATCCGACACAGAAATGGATGTGGAAAGTTCCGGCAGGTGAGACGGCAATGTCATTCCGAGCGGAGCGAGGAATCTCGCTCTGCCCCAAGGTTGGATCAGGGTTCAAGGCAACCTCAGGTGTAGGTGGAAAGAAGAACAGGCGAGATTCCTCGCTCCGCTCGGAATGACACCCCACACCGGATGCCATTCCAAATGAAATCACCACCGAACCCGGAATTCTTTATTGACAAGCAGGCAAGCCACTTTATAATCATCTAAAGTCTCGCGTCAGGAAAAGAGGCTCAGCGAAAAAAAGATGAATCACCAGCTTAGCGCTTCGTGGCCGGTGGTCCTCAGCATAGCGGGCTTCGATCCCTCCTCCGGAGCAGGAATCGCTGCGGACCTGAAAACATTTGCTGCCCATGGCTGCTATGGAGTGGCGGCTATCACGGCGCTCACCATCCAAAACACTCAGGGCGTCACCGCCCTCTACCCGACTGAACCCGCAGTTCTGAGAGACACCATTGCTGCCCTCCTCGCGGATGGCCATGTGAAAGCCATCAAGGTTGGCATGCTGGCCAATCGAGCCAATGCGGAAGTTGTCAGCGAGATCCTCGAATCCAATCCGCCGCTCCCCTCCGTGCTCGATCCTGTTTTTCACTCCTCGAGCGGGAGAGACCTGGCGGATGCGGCGTGCCAGGAGTTTGTACGCGAGCAATTAATCAAGCGCGCCTCCGTAATTACCCCCAACCTTGTCGAAGCCTCGGCATTGACAGGCCTCCGGGTCGAAAGCCTGGAAGCCATGAAGTCGGCAGCGCGCAAGCTGGTCGAGATGGGTGCGCGCGCCGCGGTGGTGACCGGCGGCCACCTTGATAAGGCCATCGACGTATTCTTTGACGGCTCGGCGCTCGAAGTCTTCATGGGTGACCGCGTAAAGCCCGACAACACCCACGGCACCGGCTGCACGTTTTCTTCCGCCATCGCGGCCAACCTGGCGCTGGGCCGCCAGCTTCGCGATGCCGTCGTGCTGGCCAAAGCCTACGTTACCGAGGCCATCCGCAAGGCTTACGTCGTGGGCCCCGGCCGTGTGCCTCTCAACCATCTCTACCGCATGACGGAACCTTCCCGCCTCGCCGACCACTCAGCCGCGGTAAGCGAACCGGTACCCTGAAATGGAAATTCCCGTTCATTGGCTTGGGGGGAGGAATCCTTCAGAATTTGCCTCGTCAATAGGAGGCAGGTATGAAACGCGCTACTCCATCTGTCCTCGTTCTGCTCGTTGCTTTCCTCAGCGCTGCGACCCTCGCGAAAAAATGGAAAGTGGAATCAATGCGCGGGCGATTGATTTCGCCAAATTCGGGCGCCTGATGCTGAACCATGGACGGTGGGAGGGGAAGCAAATCGTGTCGCAGGCCTGGGTGGACCAAGCCACCGAAGCCGAAGAGAGGCCCTCCAGCTACTATGGAGACGACCCTTTCTTCGTCTCCCAAGGCCATTACTACAAGTACTTCTGGTGGGGAGACAAACGTCCCGGGGGCAAGAGCGACTTCCACGCCGCGGGTAACAAGGGACAATACATTTACATCTCGCCCCAGAAGCGGGTGATCATTGTCCGCAACGGCTTCGATTTCGGAATCCCGTCGTCACGATGGGCGCGCCTGTTCTACCAACTGGCGGACGGCTTGTAAGAAACTCAGGTGGGCTTCGTTCGCTCGCGCGTGCGTTGCGTTTTTCCTGTAAGAGAGTTTGC
>JBAVYG010000572.1:0-2763 GCA_049698675.1 Terriglobia bacterium | reverse complement strand
CCTGTCAAGTCCTTTTTTTGGGAATGCGAAAATAGGAAGGGCTCAGGAGAACTCGAGGGGAACGCCGGGAGATGCGCGGTTCCTAGCTACAGTCGGAAGCGCCTATCTGCCGTTTCCGAAGCTGCTGGGGCAAAGGTGGAGGCACAGTCCAATGGCTCGGCCGCTCGTATTAACGAAGGCCAACCAGCAACGAAGGAGGATCCAATGGATATCAGAAAGTATCTCGGGACATCAATTCTATCGGTGGCGCTGCTTCTGGCCTCCGGCATTCCCGCCTTGGCTAAGAACTCGCGGACTGTGACCTTTTCCCATGATGTCGTTCTGAACGGGACAACTCTCCCGGCAGGTCAATACACTGTACAATGGGAAGCTCTCAGCTCTGGGGCAACCATAGAATTCGTGCAGCGCCACAAAGTCGTTCTCACAACAGACGGCGGATTCGAGGAGCGTTCCAAGGGCTACGACCGCAATGTGGTTGTCAACACAGCAGGCAGCCTCGATGACCGCGCCAACGCCTACGACCGCGATTCGGTTGTTTACAACACCGCTTCGGACGGGACGTTGTCCCTCGCTGAGATTCGCTTCGCTTATTCGAACAAGGTCCTCGTTTTCGACCAAGAAACACCTCAACTGAAAGCCGCCCGCTGAGAGCTTGGAAACTAAACATGGCGGGCCGCTTTCACGGCCCGCCAACTATATTTGGTAGGAAAAATGCGCTTGCCCACTCGTGCTTTTCCAGTGGGTCCCAGGACCTTCCCCGTGTAAGATAGTGGGCTTATGGTCCCCCTCCCCCTCACCGACCACATCCGGCGGCGGAGCTTCTGGTTTGTTACTCTCGCCATCATCATCGCGAATGTATGGGTCTTCTTCTTTGAACTTGCGCGCGGCCCAAGTATTAACCGACTGGTTTTTGTCTTTGGAATCGTCCCGGCGCGATATGTCACACGGTACGGGCTCGCAAACCTGACGGTCGCAGGGTTTCTCATCCCCGTCTTCGCTTCCATGTTCCTGCACGGGGGATGGTTGCACCTGCTGGGAAACATGCTCTTCCTCTTCGTGTTCGGGCGGAGTGTGGAAGACCGCTTTGGGCATTTCAAGTTTCTGTGTCTCTACTTACTTTCAGGTTTGGCGGGGGCAATTCTTCACATCGTCCTCAACGCGGGGTCCCGCATGCCGACCATCGGAGCGAGCGGAGCTATCGCAGGAGTGCTTGGCGCCTACTTTGTCAGCTTTCCACGAGCCCGCATTACGACTCTTATCCCTTTGATTTTCTTCTTCTGGACATTCGAACTGCCAGCCATCCTGGTGCTTGGCTACTGGTTCCTGATCCAGTTCGTTACGGGCTACCAGATGCTGGCGATTCAGTCCGCCACGGGTGGCGGGGTAGCTTGGTGGGGCCACGTCGGAGGATTCGTGATGGGCATGTTCCTTGCGCTGGCATTCCGGCCTGCCAAAAGAGGACCGGTGGTCGAAATCCTGCCTTGAGTTGTTGCAGGGGGAAGACGTCAGGGAATAGGGAACAGGGAACAGTAGGCAGCAGACAGAAGGCGGTCGGCAGTGGGCAGTGGGCGAAAGGCAGTAGCCAGTCGTCCTGCCACGGTGGGGCGGGCCTCTCCCGACCCAGGGGTCCTTCCTAGCTGTACTCCGACCGCTTCCCTTCTCTCTCCCGACTCCTGCCTCCTGCCTACTGCTCCCTGTTCCCTGTTCCCTGTTCCCTATTCCCTGCCTTCCTCCCCACGTTCGCGCTCGGCCAAGTACATGCCCAACAGAATCAGTCCGCCGCCCGCGACGACTCCCAGTGTGATCCTCTCCCCAAGTAGCCATGTCCCCAGAAGCGCCGCCACAACCGGCTGGAGGTACGCGAAGGCTGCCACGCGTGACGCGGAAAGTTCAGTAAGAGCGAACGCGTAGAAAAAGTAGGCCACTACAGTGCCCAGGACGACCATGAATGCCAAGCTGCCCCAGGCGGTGAGGGTCACCTTGGCCCAGCGGATATTGAGAACTGAGCGAGCGGCAAACGGGATCATCAGCAAGGAACCGATCGCGAACGTCAAAGTGTTAAGAGTAAGCGCGTCGTACCGGTTGGCTATTTCCTTAACTTGAATCGTGTAGTAAGCGAATGAAACGCTGCCCGCTAACACAATCAGGTCGCCCTGCCAGTGGGCCGCGCTCCCCTTCTCCGCTCCGCCCAGCGTCAGGATAGCCACCCCCCCGAAGGAAATCAGCATGCCGAGGAACTTGGGCAGGGTTAATGGCTCCAACCGCATCAGGCAAGAAAGCGCCAGCACCATGACTGGACCCAGCGCCACGATGAGCCCGGTGTGCGCCACGGAGGTCCGAGCCAAGCCGTTAATGAAGCAAATCTGGTTGAGTGTCATCCCATTGAATGCGACAACTGTGAGGACAAGCCATTGACGCCCGCTCAAACGCAACTCAGGCCGTCCCCGCCATGCCAGGAACAGCGCCCCAAAAAGGATGGCAGCACCAGCCAGGCGCAACTGCGCCAACCCCATTCCCCCAAAACCGTTCACAGCCTCTTTTCCTGCCACGATATTGGAGGCCCAAAACACTGTCCCCCAGAACAGGAGAAAATGCATCAAGGCGTGGCTGCGGCCATGGGCCTTTGCGGGAGCGTGTTGAACTTCTTTGGCCGGCGTGCTACCCAAACAGTTCCTTTGTTACGGTCACTTTTTCGATTCGGTCGAGGTTGGGCTCATATCCCAGCCCGGGCGCCTGGGGGACGTGAATGGTTCCTTGCACGGT